>DASTGW010000058.1:0-9220 GCA_035718705.1 Terriglobales bacterium
ACCGCTTTCCAGGGGGAAGTTACGAAGGGAAGTCCCGAGCCGACTGCCATTCAGCCCTGATATTCAGGCACTCTGACGATCAGCCCTTCGCGCGTCACTTCCACTGAAACGTGCGCGGGAGACTTCACCAGCGCGTCAGCCTCTTTCAGTTCCTCCGCCGAAAAGGTTCCGGGAACACCGATCACCTTCATGCCTGCAGCATGCGCCGCGCGAATTCCCGATTTTGCATCTTCCAGGACGAGACACTGTTCTGGTGCGAAGCCAACCGCCGCCGCGCCTTTTAGATATGGCTCAGGATGAGGCTTCCCATTCTGCACCTCGGAAGCGGTCACGAACTTCGCAGGCACCGGCAGACCCGTTGCTTGTAGTCGTTTGGTCGCCAGCGGACGCGTTCCCGAAGTCACCACCGCCCAGCGATCTTGCGGGAGCACAGCCAGCAATTCCGCTGCGCCCTCAATCGCAACCAGTCCTTCGGTGTCATTGATTTCGTTCTGCTCCACGATGGCCGATTCCGCTTCTACGTCGAGATGCGGCACAAGAATGCGGACGGTTTCGATCGACCGATGCCCATGCGCCGTATGGATCACGTATTCAGGATCCAGCCCGTGACGAGCGGCGAACTTTCTCCATTGACGTTCCACGGAATCGATGGAATTGACCAGTACACCGTCGAGGTCGAAAAGAATGGCAGAGCAGCGAAAGATTTGCATCACTTCTGATTGTAAAGGTCCGAATGTTCTACTCAGCTCGGCCTCCATTCGGAGGATTCCCAGGAGGTTGTATCCCTAAGGCAAAAATATTGTGTGCAAACTACCCAAATTAGGCAGGATTAGCCATCATTTCTGGCCAACAGCAGCTCCGCCTTTATACATCCTAAGCACCTGAAATCTGCTGGAGGATCACCCAAGGCGGCTATGAACAAGCAGTCCAGGTTTAGGTTTCAACACTTCCTCACTGTTTCCGTACTAATCGGTTCATCCATGCTCGTCGGTTGCGCCGGGTTGAAGGGCGGCGGCAATAACGGCGGTAATAACGGCGGTGGCGGCACGACTCCACCTCCCCCTCCGGCTCCAACCTTCAAGACTTCAGTCAACCACATCGTGCTGATGATGCAGGAAAATCGTAGCTTCGATGAGTACTTTGGGCAGCTGAACAAGTATCGCGCCTCAAAGGGTCTTTCCACCGAAGTCGACGATCTCAGCAAGGTGAACAACGTTTTGCTGCGGGGATGGGACGTGCCCAACGATCGTCCGAGCGACACCCCCACGCAGGCGCCATTCAAAATGGTTTCGTCCTGCATTCATGACCTGAGCTCTTCCTGGGATGAAGCTCACAGCGACATGAACCTGGACAACAAGAACAATCCCGGCGATCCGCCGCCAATGAATGGCTTCGCTGCCATGGCGGGAGGGTTTTCCGCTCACAATCCGACCGCCGGTGGCACCGATACGGACGGCAAGCGTGCGATGGGCTACTACGAGTCCGACCAGTTGACGTTCTACTATTGGGCGGCGACGCAGTTTGCCACTTCCGATCGGTGGTTCAGTGCCGCGCCAACTCGTACTCAGCCAAACCGCATGTTTTTCCTCGCCGCTACCTCCAACGGGTACGCCTTCCCTGGAGACAATAACCATCCGGAAATCAACATGGCCGGCGTGAAGAACATATTTGAACTGCTGCAGAACGCTGGTATCACCTGGAAGGTGTATGTCAGCGACGGGATCAGCGCGTCCGATCCCACCGGCAGTACATACATGGATTACTTCGACGCTTTCACCAAGGCGCACACCGACCACTTCGTGCCCGCGACCCAGTTTGCTACCGACGCTGCCAACGGAACATTGCCGCAAGTCGCCCTGATCGAGTCCGGTACGGAATCGGGCCGCGATGAACATCCGCAGAACCCGGTGGACAAAGGTGCAAATTACGTTCGCGACTTCGTAGTCGCGCTCATGAATAGCCCGTCCTGGAAAGATAGCGTGATGTTTGTCACTTTCGACGAAGGCGGCGGTTTCTACGATCACGTGCCACCGATGAAGACCGTCAGCCCGGATGGAAAAAAGCCTATTGCCTTGCAGCCCAACGAAGCTCAGGGTGATTTCGACATCACCGGCTTCCGCGTTCCGCTCATGGTGATCTCGCCTTTCACGAAACCGGGCTTTGTCTCGCACACGCCGGCGGATTTTACTGCTCTTCTGAAGTTTGTTGAGAAGCGGTTCGATCTGCCCAATCTCAATGCTCGCGACGCGTTTCAACCCGATATGGATGCCGAGTACTTCGACTGGACGGCGCCTAACCTGAGTTCCACTAATCCTCCGGCGCAGCCGTCACTACCCTGCACCCAGGACCAGCTTCCGTAAGCTGTCAGCAAACCAAAAGGCGCAGCCGCAGGCTGCGCCTTTCGTTCTTTCTGACAACTACTTCGAAGCCTCTTCCTTGTCATCTTCATTCATCTGAAAAACCTGAACCTGTCGTCCGCCTGCGTCCGTGACAAAGATCCGGCTGCTCGAATCCATCCAGAGACCTTCCGGCGACTTTAGATCAACCTGCTCAAGCCCGGATGGGTCCACCGCCGCAACTATCTTGCCCTGCTCATTGAAGACGCGAATGGTAGACGAATTCAGATTGCTGACGAACACATGATGATGACCGTCCGCCGCAATTCCGCGTTCCTTGGGATGGAGAGGGTCCACGACCGCCACATCAAACTTCGAAACTAAGTGCCCGGCGAAGTCAATAATTTGAACCCGCGCTCCGCCCTGATCCAAAACGGCCAATCCATCGGCGGTTACGGCAATGTCGGTGGGATCGTCGAAAGTAGCCGTTCCTTCTTCTTCGCCACGCACGCCAATCCGGTAGAGCGGCTGGCCCAGCAGACTGAAAACAAAGATCCTCTGCCTCATCGAATCCACGACGTACAGCCGTTCGTTCCTGCGATCAATCGCAACCCCTGTAGGCCGGTGCAGCATATTTTCACTTTCTTCCAACTTTCCGATCGACCGCAGGAATCTGCCGAGCGGATCGTAAACCAGCACCAGCCCAAGCGAAGCATCTGCAACATAGATATTGTCGCTGGCATCCACGGCAACGCCGTTGGGACTCTGCAGGCGCCGATGTACACCGCCAACGATGCGGAACGAATCTACGCCGTCGAGCACGTGAATGGCGGGCACCATCGGGTCGGCAATGATCACTCTTCCCCTGGAGTCCGTGGTGATGTGTTGCGGAGCAAGCAGCGGACGCTCATTCCCATAAGCTGCCGTTAACATCGAGTTCAGCCAACCGGATATCCGGCGATGCCCGCGGACAGGCCGGCGCGCATGGTAGTTGGAAGGAAAATCATCGACTGTTCGCTCGACGGGCTGCAATGGAAATGCGGGTGGTACCAGGACCGGGCGCATGCCTCTGCGCTCAACCGTTACTTCAGCGTTCGCTCCCGGGTTTTTCGCGAGCCAACTGTTCACTTCGGCGGGAGTCTGAAACTTCCCTTCCGCACTGTAGCGTCCTACGAACTGTAGCCGCAAGGGATTGAGAGGCTTGGCTAGAGAAGGTGTACCCGCAGCCGCGGCAGAGTTGCCGGGGCTGTCGGCAGAGTCTTCTCCCCGGAGCGGTGGCAATAAGGCCACGGTGAATAGCAGACCGGTAATGATCAGTAAGCCGTGGGGGAGGCGGCCAACCGAAAAGGACCTCATACGAGCCTCTCGACTGGCAATTGCCGATGTTGCAGGGCTTAGTTAATAACATCCGGGATAAAAAGTAAGTCACGAACGCTGCTCTTATTACCTACGTTTTCCGGAAATGGGCTTCCCAAAAAGAAAAGGTGGCGTCTCCGCCACCCTTTGATTTCCCTTGCTTTCACCTTTCTTACGTGGGTTGCGTCTGTTTAACCTGCGCGATAAGGTGTTCCAGCTTTTCCTTCTGCTGCGGGTCATCGGTGACCTTCAGCAGTTTCTCCCAGGTCGCAACGGCGCCGGCGCTGTCATTCTTCCCCTTCCAACGGATGATCCCCAGGTTGAAAAGCGCGCCTGCAAACTTCGGGTTATAAGTGAGGGCCTTTTCCAGCTGGGCAATGGAGCCGTCGATGTCTCCGCTGTAATAAAGGCATGAGGCTAGATCGGTGCGAATCGCAGCGTTCTTGGGATCGGCAGAGAGGGCCTTTTCATAGTATGCGGCTGCTTCTTTGAATTGATGCGTCGCTCGATACAAGTTCCCCACCTGGTTCAACAGCTCCGGGTTATTTGGATCTTTCTTCAGCTTCTCCAAAAACGGTTCAGCCGTTTTTTCGGCCATGTGCTTCATCTGGTCCAAGGTCGGTGGAGGCGTGGAAGCTTCTGTCATCGCGCCATGCGGATTCGCTGCGGCCGCAGCAGGCGTGGCCGGGGCTGGGACTGGCGATTGCGATCCACGCAGCAGGTAGCCAACACCTAATCCCACCACCAGGCAGACCATAGCCAACGTGTACACATGTGACGCGCGCCATCCGGAAGCGGTTGAAGGTTGTGGTAGTTCGTTCTCCATAATTCACCTCTCCCCGACTTAACGGATGTGGGCGGACTTGTCTGTCTTCGTTCCGGGTTTCATGCTGGCGTGCTGCTCGGCTTTGGCAATCAGGTTTTCAACCTGCGCCCGATTTTCATAATTCGGATTGGTGGCAATCAGTTTCTTCCAGGACTCGACCGCTCCCTTGATGTCCATCTTGGCCTGCCACCGAATCATTCCCTGGTTAAACAGCGCATTGGCGAACTTCGAATCGATCTTCAGCACTTCGTCGAACTCGTTCAGCGAACGATCGGCGTCGCCAGCGTAGTAATAGGCAGTGGCCAGGTCGGTGCGAAGTTCCAGTCCTTTTGGATTTCCTTTCGCTGCCTGTTCGTAGTAGCGGATCGCCTCGGGGAACTGCTGCGCGTCGTAATAAACACTACCAACTCGGTAGAGGAGATTGGGGTCATTGGGTGATGACTTCAACTGGTCGAGCAGCGGTTGCGCCTGCACATCGGCCATATGCTTCATCTGCTCCGGGGTCGGCGCTTGCGAGGCCGAGGGGTCGCCCATTCCGCTGGGTGCGGCTGAGGCCTGCGGGACAGCGGCCGTTGGTGATGCCGATCCGCGCACCAGGTATCCAAGGGCGACTCCAACTACCAGGCAGATAACTGCCAAAACGTAAGCTTGCGTGCCGGTCCAGTTGGAGGATGTGGGGGTTTTCTGGGTGTTTTCCATATGATTCCTCTTCAAAGATCTCCGCTCGTTAGGCAAATTCTCTCCGAAGGACGAACTATCACCCTGTGATGAGGGTCACAAGAAAATGTGAGTGCTGAACCAGGTCGCCGAAGAGGCGAATTCCGTGGCTCTTGCCGCCACTGTTCCCTTTTCGGGACACTTCTCGGCCCGGCCAGACCGTATGACTGACCTCACAAGATTTTGTGACGTTACTCACATGCTCTTGGGTCGAGGTTTGACGATGATATTGGCACGCGGGGTGCGCGGTTCCTAACAGTGAATGCGCGGTTTCTCCCACGGAATCTCCGGCAGCGGAGCCGGAGCGAAGACAAGCTCACAGGATCATCAGCACTTATCGATTTCATATTTCTGGTCTGTGACTTGCTCTCCGAATCGGTCCAGCGCTTTTCGCAAGGAGCGGTATAAATGGCCAGCAAAAGTATCTTGAACAAAATCCTCCGGTCGCTCTCCTCGATCAAGACCGGAGTGTTCCTCCTTATCCTGGTGGTGATCGCGTCGGCGATCGGAACCTTCGTTTTACAGCGTCCTACCACCGACGCCGATCAGATCGAGCGCACCTACTCGCCGGCAACGTTACAGTGGCTCGACCGTCTCGGCTTCACCGACGTCTTCCACAGCTGGTGGTTCGCCACCATGCTGGCGCTGGTTGCCGTCTGCATCATCCTGGTTTCCATCGACCGCTTCCCCCGCGCGTGGAAAGTGCTCACACGTCCTTATAAGCAGACCGATTCGCATTTTCGAGCGGTACTGCCGGTGCAGGAAAAGATTCCTGTCACCAACGCTGACAACGCTGTTTCGGTTGCTGAACGCGCCTTCCGCAAGACCGGACTGAAGGCACAGCGGGTGGGCGCCGCCAAGGAGACGTCTTTATTCGCTGAGCGTAACCGTTATTCCGTGCTCGCGGTTTATATCGTTCACGCCAGCCTCCTGCTGATCTTCCTCGGCGGAATCGTCGACGCCCTGTACGGCTACAAGGGCTTCCTCATGATGAAGAAGGGCGCAGCCGTCAACGAAGTCCAGCTCAGCGATAAGCGCATTCACAAGCTTCCGTTCACGCTGCGCTTCGATACCGGACGCCGCGAGGACTATCCCGACGGCAGCCCCAAGCAGTGGTGGTCGCAGGTCACCGTGCTTCAGGACGGCAAGGAAATCCAGAAGAAGAAGATTGAAGTGAACGATCCGCTGGTGCGCGATGGCATCCGCTTCTTCCAGGCCAGTTTCGGCAACACCGAAGACCTCGACTCGCTGGTGGTAACCGCGGCCGAAAAGAAGAATCCGGCCAACGTGAAAGAGCTTTCGCTGAAGGGCAATGAGCCTGCCCAACTCGACGCCGATACGACTGTCGCTTTGGTCAATTTCATCCCTGACTATGTCGTTCGCGATAACCAGATCTACAAGCGTTCGAATGACGCCGTGAATCCGGCGATCGAACTCGCCGTCACAAAGAAGGGTGAAACCCAGACCGTATGGCTCTTCCCGCAGCAACCCGATCCAAACGCCGCATCGACTTCTGATTTCGCCTTCGAATACAAGTCGGCCGCACTCGCCCCTTTCACCGGCCTGCAGGTTTCCCATGAACCCGGCCAGTGGGCGGTTTGGGCTGGATGCGTCCTGATGGGCGTGGGTCTCGCCATGGCGTTCTACTGCGTGCACCGCCGCTACTGGGCTGCGGTGGTGAACGATCCCAAACTCGGGCTCACTCTCTGGATCGGCATGCAAGCCGATAAGAATCGTGAGCACTATACGGACGAGTTCAAGGAACTTACGGATCACATGCGTGCCGAGTTGCAGATTGAAGCGTCGGTCACGCCGGAAGAAAGATCACTGGCCTCGGTGTAGGCCGGCATAGCGGAGTTAAGACGGAGGAAATATGGCGCGAGCCAGAGTACAAGAAAATGTAGCGCAACCGACCGGCAATTCCCTGCTCATCGCCGTTGGCCTGGGCATCGTATTCCTGTTGTTTGTCGCCTTCCTGAACATTGTCAAACCAGCAACGCCCGGCGAGCCGGTCGTATTCTTTTCTGAAAGCAATCTTCTTTACGTATCTCTCATTCTTTATACGGGCGCGACAGCGCTCTACATCGGCTTCGGCGTTACTGGCATTGATCGCTATGTAAAGGTCGCGTCTGTCGTTACGGCACTCGGCTTCGTCGCGAACACAGCCGCCGCCGGACATCGCTGGTACATCGCCGGACACCCGCCGTTCGCCAGCATCTATGAAATGTTGCTCAGCTTCGTCTGGACGATCGCCCTGCTCACGTTGGTCGCCGAGCGGAAGTTCAAGGTGAAGATTATCGGCACCATCACGATGCCAATTGCGGTTGTCGGCGTCGTGTTGATGCAGCTTTTGCCGAATGAAGTTCGGCCGTTGGTTCCCGCGCTGCAATCTACGTGGCTGCACATTCACGTGACGCTCGCCATGCTGGCCTACGCTGCCTGCGCGTTGAGTTTCGCGCTGGCCATGATGTTCCTTATCCAGGACAACTTGCGAACGGAAACGTTCCAGGTTGCTACCAGTGCCTTCTCAACGGCGATCTACCTCGGTCTGCTCGCCACCCGCTTCGAGAAGTGGGGAGGACTGAGCGTCATCGCCTGGGACTTCCAGAACAAGGAAGAAGTTTTCCTGCAACCGAAAGTCCGGCTGTTCGTCACCATCCCCGAGCTCGGATGGCTCTTTGCGGTCGTCCTGCTCTCTGTCGCCGCTCCGGTCGCCCTCTACATCTGGGGACGCGCAAAGAAGGACGAAAGCAAATACCTGCTCGCCAGCCGTACAGTTTTCGTCAGCATCGCGCTGCAGGCCGTGGCGCTGGCTGCGTTCATCCTGCGCGCCCGCAACGGCTTCTATCCTTCAGGCGATGCAGAGGGTCTCTTCCAGACCAGTCTCGCCGCGAGCCCGTTCATCCTTTCAGGACTCGTCTCGTCGATCTTTGCCTCACTGCTCTATCTCATGATGGTGTGGCGCCGCCGCGATCTGGAGCGACTGCTCCCGACCAACGACGCTCTCGATCGGATCACCTACAAGACCATCTGCATTGCTTTCCCGCTGCTGACGCTGATGATTGCCGCCGGCGCGTACTGGGCGAACCGCACTTGGGGTTCCTACTGGAGCTGGGATCCGAAAGAAACCTGGGCGGCGATCACTTGGCTCGTCTACGCGGCTTATCTGCACATGCGAATCACTCACGGTTGGCGCGGACGTCGTGCAGCGTATTTCGCCATTCTTGGATTCGCCGTGGTGATGTTTACCTTCTTCGGCGTCACGTACTTGCTTCCGGGCTTGCACGCGTACGCATAGGAGTTACCTCCTGGTGCACCATCCTCGGCGATCGTGCTGAGGGTGGTGCGGGTCTATGATCGAAGAGATCCTCAAACCCGCACTGATCCCGCAGGACGAACCCCCTCCTGACCGCGAAGAAGTCCGTCGCCGCCTGCGCATGAACTGGCAACTGAAGACGCTGCTTCCGGTCGTCCTTGCCCTGCTGAACGGTGTGCTTCTCTTCCTCGCCGCCAGCACCTCCTTCGACGACCCGCAACGCCACGCTGTCCTGCTCGTCGCCGTCGTCGGTGCGCTGACCATCTGCGTTGTTTTGCTGATAACACTGGCGTTAGTCGTGCGGCGTCCGATGCTGGAACTTCAACAAGTCATTCAGCGCGTAAGCGACGGAGATCTCCACGCCACCGCCTCTTTCGCCGAGCGCAACGACGATATCGGTGACCTCGGTCGCAACTTCAACCAGATGGTCCACCAACTCCGCGAAAATCGAAACGAAATCGAGCGTCTCCACCGAACCCAAATGTCCCGCGCGGAACACCTCGCCACCTTGGGAGAGCTCGCCGCCGGCCTCGCACACGAAATCCGTAATCCACTCGCCGGGATCGCGGGAGTGATGGACATCATCGGTCGCGACGTGCCCAACACCAGTCCGGCGCAGGAAGTTCTCAAAGACGTTCGCGAAGAAGTGCTTCGCATCAATCGGATCGT
>DASTGW010000059.1:0-4502 GCA_035718705.1 Terriglobales bacterium
AGCGATCCCGCTTGCTCTTTCGCGCGACTCACAACAATGCGTCTTCCGTGAAGGTCCATAAGTTTGTAGGCCAAGAAAAAGCGGAAGGTTTCACACCTTCCGCTCTTCTACAGCATAAATCAGCTTACTTCGGAACTCAAAGCATTAAGGCTGAGCTGGAACCGTCGCGGTCTCGCCATAAACCTCTTTCAGGATCTCGCGGCCACCGCGCTCCAGTAGCGATTTACCAAGTTCTTCGCCGAGCGCCACCGGATCGTTTCCGTAGCGCACATCGCGAAGAACCAGCGTTCCGTCCGGGCGTGCGACTACGCCGATCAGCTTGATGTCGCCATTGGTGACTTCGGCATGCGCACCGATCGGAACCTGGCATCCGCCACCGAGTTCGTTGAGCAGTGCACGTTCGGCGAGGACGGCGGTTCGCGTGTCGGCGTCGTTCAGGAATTGCAGGTGCTTAAGTGTTTCCGAGTCACCGCTGCGGATTTCGATGCCGAGCGCCCCTTGGCCGGCCGCTGGACACATCACGTCGGCCGGCAGCACTTCGCGGATCCAGCGGGTGAGGCCGAGACGATTGAGTCCGGCGGAAGCAAGAATGATCGCGTCGTATTCGCCTTCTTCCATCTTGCGCAGGCGAGTGTCGACGTTGCCCCGAAGCGGATGAATGTCGAGGTCCGGGCGAATGGCCTTCAATTGCGCCTGGCGGCGAAGGCTGCTCGTGCCGACGCGCGAGCGCTGCGGCAAGTGATTGATGCTGTCGAAGTGGCGGCTCAGGAACGCGTCGCGCGGGTTCTCCCGCTTGGTAATGGCGGCGATCTCAAATTCGGGAGCAAGTTCAGTCGGAAGGTCTTTCAGACTGTGCACAGCGAGATCGACGCGATTGGCCAGCAGCGCCTCTTCGATCTCCTTGGTGAACATGCCCTTGGTGCCGACTTTGGCGAGCGCGACGTCGAGAACCTTGTCGCCGGTGGTCTTAATGATCTCGAGCGAAACTTCGTGTCCCTGCTGGCGAAGCAGGTCGGAAATGTGATTGGCTTGCCAGAGTGCGAGTTGGGAACCGCGGGAACCGATGCGTAGGCGGGCCATTTGTTATTCGTCTCCGTTCCCGCCCGCGGACTTCGCTTGCGGTTTTTCCGGCAGGTTGAACACCCGGCGGATTAGATCCACCACCGTGGCTGCTTCCGGGCTCTTGGCGGCGGTTTTCAGCGTAACGATGGGTGTGTGCATGATCTTGTTGATCATCGCCTTGGTCATGGCGTCGATCGCGGCTTCCTGCTGCGGCGTGACGTCACCGAATTTGGCGCGGTGGCGGTCGATCTCGGCCTGGCGAATGTTTTCGAGGTACTCCTGCAGGGAAAGGATTGTCGGAACGACATCGTGCGCCTGCAGTCTTTCGGCAAAGCGCTCGACTTCGAAGGCAACGATCTCTTCGGCGTGGACCGCTTCCTTTTTGCGATCGGCAACGTGCGAGGCTACGACCTGCTGCAGGTCATCGATGTCATAGACGAAGATGCCGTCGATGTCATTGAGCGACGGATCAACGTCGCGCGGAACGGCGATGTCGATGAAAAACATGGGACGTCCGCGACGCTTGGTCATCAACTGCTCGCCGTGTTCCTTGCGGAAGATGGCGTGCGGCGCGCCGGTCGAAGTGATGACGATGTCGGCTTTGTCCGCCGAGTTATACAGGTCTTCGAAGACGATGGGTTGGCCGTTGAACTTGGCCGCGAGCTTTACTGCACGGTCGTAAGTGCGGTTGGCGACGAAGATCTTGCCGGCGCCGTTGGCCAACAGGTGGCGTGCGGCGAGTTCGCACATCTTGCCGGCGCCGATCAGGTAGACGTTCTTGCCATCGAGCTTGCCGAAGATCTTTTTGGCAAGTTCGACGGCAACCGATGCGACCGACACGGCAGAAGTCGCGATGGCGGTTTCGTTGCGGACCTTCTTCGCTACGGCAAAAGAGCGAGTTAGCAGGGCGTCCAATTCGGAGTGAACAGAACCGACTGCGCGAGCAACAGCGTAGGCTTCTTTTACCTGGCCAAGGATCTGCGGCTCGCCTACGACCATGGAGTCAAGGCTCGAGGTCACGCGGAAGAGATGCTTGATGGCGTCTTTTTCGCGAAACTCGTAGAGGTGGCTTTCGACCTGCCTGGGATCGATCTGGAAATAGTGGGCGAGGAATCCGCGAAGATCGCAGTCGCCGTTCTGCATGCCGGCAAGAATTTCGACGCGGTTGCAAGTGGAGACGATGAGGCCTTCGGAGATTCCGGGATAGCTCACCAGCGACTGCAAGGCTTCCGGCAACTTCTTCTCGGAGACAGCGAATCGCTCACGCACTTCGACCGGTGCGGTGCGGTGATTCACGCCGATGAGTTGCAGTTTCATGGGGCCACGAACCTATGCAAGGTGCTGAAGTAGTTGGCTGCCCAGGCGCCGACGGCGGCAATGAAGGCCACGGTGGCCAGGTAAGCGGCGCGACGGCCGCGCCATCCGCTGTTCCAGCGCATGTAGAGCAGCACCATGTAAACGGCCCACATGAGGAGCGATAGAACAACTTTGGGATCAAAAAACCATTTGGCTCCGAACTGCGCCTGCGCGATCACGGCGCCGCAGATCAAGCCAAAGGTCATAAAGGGGAAGCCGAGCATGAGCGACTTGGAACCGATGTCGTCAATCACCTGCAAGGCAGGCAAACGTTGGAACATCGATCCCGGCTGCTTGGCTTTGAGCGTTTTCTCCTGAGCGATATACAGCAGGCTGGCGGCGAAGCTCAGGAAGAGTGCGGCGTATCCGGTGAAGATGGTGGCGATGTGTGCGAAGAGCCACCCGCTGCGCATCGCTTTGGAGGTGAAGACGACCGGCTGCTGTGCCAATGCAGCAGCAAACGTCATAAGGAATGCGAGCGGAAAAACGAAGATGCCGGGCGAAGTGGTTTTGTACTTCGCGTACACCACCATGAAAACAGCAAGGATCAGGAAGGCCAGCAGCGACTCGGAGTCATAGACCGACATGGCAGCCAGGCTGAGGTGTCCGGACATCATGGCGGTCTCGGCGAGGGAGACGAAGTGGAACACCATCCCGAGGCCGACGACCTGCATGACGTACTTCTGCAGCCAGCTGCACGGACGGCTCACCGCCGACAGCGCATATAGCAGGCCTACCGCGTAAAACAGGAACGAGATTCGAAGCCAAAGTAGTGGCATAGATGAAACCCCACCTGTCCTCTTTCACTCCGCTCAGTGCAGCCACTCAGGTTGGGGAAACTTCATTATAAGAGCGTATTCAGGTTGCATGAGCGGTGCAGTTGAGGGCAGTGGATGTTATCACTTCCACTTGTGATTTCCGTCACATAACGGCAGTTTGGGCCTTTTGTGACGTGGAAATTTGACACCCGCTCGGGCGTCTCGCTAGTCTCGCGTGTTTTGAAGGGCCATTTACTACATGAATAATCGTCGAAAACTTCGTCTGCTGCTTCTCGTGGTCGTTTGCTTCAGTATTGGCGCGTCGGCTGCCGATCAACTCCGGCTTATTCCCTATCCGCAGAAGGTCACGCTGGGTTCCGGAACATTCACTGTATCTTCCGGCACCCGAATTGTCCTTAGTCCCAGGTTTGCGAAAGAAGATCGGGTTGCGGCCGAGATGCTGGCCGACGAGATCGAGTCGGCGACCGGGACGAAGGCGAAGATCGTGACGGCGGCGGTGGCACCGGCGGGTTCGATCCGGCTGACCAGAGTTGGCGATGCCGCACTCAAGGGCAAAGAGCTGGAATCGCAATCGGACGAGGCATACGTGCTCGTCGCCGACGCTCATCACATCACGGTAGGTGGGCGTGGCGCTTCCGGCACCTTCTACGGCGTGCAAACACTTCGCCAGCTTCTCGTTCCGAATGGCAAGAAGCTGCAATGTCCGGAAGTCTCGATTACGGACTGGCCGACGATGCAGTGGCGCGGCGTGCATTACGACCTGAGCCGCGGGCCGATCCCTACGCTCGACTACATGAAGAAGGTGATCCGCACCATCTCGGAATACAAGATGAACATGTTCGCGCTGTACATGGAACACGTGTTCGCCTTCCCCGAGCAGCCGATCATTGCACCGCAGGAGGCGGCGATCACGCCGGCGATGGTGAAGGAACTAGTCGCGTACGGCGAAAAATATCACGTGACCATTCTTCCCGAGCAGCAAACGTTCGGACATCTTCATCACGCGCTGAAGTACGAGTTGTATTCCGATATGGCGGAGCGTCCGCATGGTCATGTGCTGGCGCCGGTGGATCCGAAGTCTTACGACTTCATCAAGAGCATGTACGCGCAACTGGTGCCGCTCTTCTCTTCACCGCTCTTTCACATTGGAGGCGATGAGACGTTTGAGCTCGGCCTTGGCCAGACGAAGACACATGCGGACGAAGTCGGGCTTGGGCGCGTGTATCTCGAGCACCTGTCGAAGGTCGCCGAGATGATGAAGCCCTACAACAAGCGTCTGATGTTCTGGGGCGATATCGCGGTGAA
>DASTGW010000060.1:0-7902 GCA_035718705.1 Terriglobales bacterium
GGGAAAGTCGATTCCGCAGATCTTCGCCGAAGAGGGTGAGACGGGCTTTCGGCAGCGGGAAAAGTTGGCGTTGCTGATGGTTCTACAGTCGGTGAAGGATGAATCTACGGTGATTGCATTAGGGGGAGGGGCCTATGTGCAACCTGAGATTCATGAGGTAATTCGCCGAGCACTAATTCCAACTGTATTTCTGGACGCCAGAGTTGATACTCTGCTGGAGAGATGCCAGCGAGAAGGAAAGAAACGTCCGCTGGCTCAAGATGAGAACCACTTCCGCCAATTGTATGAAGCTCGGCGAAGCGGTTATATGAGAGCTGAGCATTGCGTGGAAACGGCCGGGAAATCGGTGGCCGGGATCGTGTCGGAAATTATTGATCGGTTGGGATGGAGTAATGAAATTCCCGAAGTACCGCAAAGTCGCTAGTTTCGCAGCATCCGCTATTCTTCTCAGTTCCCTAAGCCTGATGGCCGGTACAAAAAAAGTAGCTGGAAACCTGGTGGACTCCGGCACGTTTGGTGTGTACGTCAACGGCAAGCGGGTGGCGAGTGAGAAATTCGAGATCGTGCAATCGCCAGAGATGAGCGTTGCCAAGGCCGAATTGAAGCTCGACGAAAGCAAGAATGCGCAGATGGCGGAACTGCAGATGAAGCCGAACGGCGACCTGATCCGGTATCAGTGGAGCGAGAAAGACCAGGGAACGGCGGTGGTAGAACCGAAAGACGAATTCCTGGTGGAGCACGTGACCATCGTGCAACCGGCGAAATCGGCCGAACAGCCATTCATTCTGCCGCCATCGACACAGATCCTGGATGATTACTTTTTCAGCCAGCGGCAACTGCTGCTGTGGCGATACTTGAGCAGCCAGTGCCGGATCGCACCGGGCCAGAAGGGTTGCGAGTTGAAACCGACCCAATTCGGTGTGATTGTGCCGAGGCAACAATCGTCGGCGCAGGTGACGGTGGAGTACGCGGGCCAACAGAAGTTGTCGGTACGCGGAAGCGACCAGGAGATGAGCCGGTTCACGTTCAAGACCGAAGGCGGGGACTGGAACATATGGATGGACTCGGCTTATAAGATCCAGAAGATTGCGATCGTCGGCGATAACACGGAAGTTGTGCGGGACTGACGCTGGAGTTTGAGTGTGGCCAGAGCTAAGGCTCTGGCCATTTTTATTGCCGAAAGGCGCGTAAACTGCGTGTTCACCACCCTTTTGGTTATTCCCATCCCTAGTGACTGTGGGTACAATCACGCCATTCGCAATGGCTCCGCGGGTCCAAGTCGAAGAAGGTCCTAAGGTTCGCAGTCTGCGGTCGGACATCGTGTTCACGATCGCGCTACTGATCCTATTAGGGCTGGCGTGGGAAGCGCGAGAAGTGCTGATGCTAGTCTTCGTCAGCGCAGTGTTCGCCGTGGTGCTGAGCCCGGCGATTGAGGCGGTAAGAAGGATCCATATCGGGCACTGGTGGCCGGACCGCGCGACGGCGATCGTGATCATCATTGTGGCGACGACGATCGGCTTTGGATCGTTCTTTTTATTTGCGGTGCCGCCGATGTATCGCGATTTGCAGTCGGCCTCGAGCTACCTTCCGCAGAGAATGGCCGACGTCACGCGGACGTTGCATGCCTTCCCCATGCTGCAGAAGTTTGATCCGACGATGCTCAGCGACTATATGAGCGAAGCGGCGGGTGGCGCCTTCGGCTTGGTGAAGGGCTTTGCCGGTCTGATGTTCATGCTGTTCAGCTGGATCATCCTGACGGCCTATTTCGTTCTCGATGGGCAGCGAGCGTTTTATTGGTTTCTGTCGTTCTTCAATGAACCGCAGCGCGGAAGATTGCGTGCGACGATGATGAGGGCGGAGAAGCGCATCCGTCACTGGCTGGTTGGACAGGGCCTGCTGATGCTGATCTTGGGAGTTTCGGCGGGGATCAGTTTCGCGCTGATGAAGGTGAAGTACGCGGTGTTCCTGGGCGTGATGGCCGGGTTGCTGAACATCGTTCCCTTTGCCGGGCCATTCGCGTCGTTTGTAATGAGCAGTACGGTAGCAGCGTTGGATTCCTGGCCGAAGTTCTTCGGCGTGGTGGCGTTCTACTTCCTTTATCAGCAGATTGAGAATGCGATCTTGTTGCCGAAGATCATGAAGTACAGCGTGGACCTTCCGCCGCTGGCTGTAATCATCTCGCTGGCGTTGGGGGCTGCACTGGCAGGAATCGTGGGCGCTTTGATCGCCGTGCCATCGGCGGCGGTACTCGGCGTACTGCTGGATGAATACTTCGTGCGCTTCAAACCGTTCAGCAAACGGGCGCGACCGGAACAACGCCTTCAGGCGGAAGAAGAGGCCCCGGTAGTTCTTCCCTAATTGATTAATCGTGCCGGCCGTACTACCGTCATCTAACTAGCTATGGCTGATGTACGGCGGTCCCATATCGTCCTCGCATTTGCAATTGCAGTTGGGCTGGCGCTCGCCTACGTGCTGCGCGGACCGCTAATCCTGATTTACGTCAGCATCATCTTTGCGGTCGTGTTTACGCCGATCGTGGATAAGATCGCGGATGCGCGCATCGGAAGGTGGAGGCCGGGGCGTGGATTTTCCATTCTGATCCTGATTCTTGCGGCGTTGCTGGCATTGTCGCTGTTTCTGGCGTTGGCCGCCCCGCCGATCGTGAATGACGCACAGGGACTCTCGACGGATGTGCCCAGCCGGGTTCGAGGATTGCAGGAGAAGATCAGTAAGCTTCCGCTGGGCGACAAGATCGCGCCTAAGCTGAACGTGGGATCGCTCGAAAGTTACCTGGGGACGCTGATCGAGAATGTGTTCAAGTTCTTCAAAGGCGTGGCGGGGGGAGTGACGGCACTGATCACGCTGATCATCCTGACCGCGTACTTCATACTCGATGGCAGACGTGCATTCGACTGGGGAATGTCGCTGGTACCGCAGAAGAGCCGCGGACGGCTGCGGGAGACGATGATCCGCGCCGAACGGCGTGTGCAACGTTGGCTCGGCGGTCAGTTGCTGCTGATGCTCATCCTGGCGAGCGCTTCGGGGGTTACGTTTGGGCTGCTGGGCGTCCGTTACTTCTATGCACTGGCTGTGTTTGGCGGACTCGCGAACTTCGTTCCGATCCTGGGGCCGATTGCGACGGTGATCCTGGCAAGCCTGGTAGCGGCGATTGACTCCTGGTGGAAGGTACTGGGAGTGCTGATTTTCTATGCCATCTATCAGCAGGTGGAGAATTCCTATCTCACGCCGCGCATTATGAAGAGCACGGTTGATCTGCCGGCGGTGACGGTGGTGATCGCGCTGCTGATCGGCGGAGAACTAGCCGGATTGCTGGGCGCGATTGTGGCGGTGCCGACGGCAGCGTTGATCGCTACGATTGCGCATGAATACCTGGTTCAGCCTGACGTGAAGTCCGCGGATGAAGCAGAGGAACTGACACAAATTCCCTCCCGATAATTTCCTCAATTGCTATACCCAAGGTGGATAGAGCAGCGGATTGCAGATGTTAGAATCCAGTAGATTCCCTACAAACAGAAGTTGAGCAGGCAATGAAATCGAAGATCCCGGTTGGAATTCTTGGGGCCACGGGAGTAGTTGGACAGAGGTTTATCCAATTGCTCGAACATCATCCGTGGTTCGAAGTGGCATGGCTGGCAGCATCAGACCGTTCGGCAGGTTTGCCGTACGCGGAAGCGGCGAAGTGGCGGCTGAAGACAGCGATTCCTTCGCGAGTGGCAGACATGAAGGTCTCGCCGGCAGTCCCGGATGGCGCGCCGAAGGTGATTTTCGCGGCGCTGGACGCGGGAATTGCCCGCGAAATGGAGCCGGCGTTTGCAGAAGCTGGATGCGCTGTGGTCTCGAACTCAAGCGCCTTCCGCATGCAGAAAGATGTGCCACTGGTGATTCCGGAAGTGAATCCGGAACATATCCGCGTGCTTGAGACGCAGAAGTGGTATCGCGATTCGAAAGGGTTCATCGTTACGAATCCGAACTGCTCGGCGATCGGGCTGGTGATGGCCCTGAAACCGCTCAAGGAAAAGTTCGGGCTGGAGAAGGTCTTCGTTGTGACGATGCAGGCCGTGAGTGGCGCCGGGTATCCGGGTGTGGCGTCGCTCGACATTCTTGGCAACGTGATTCCCTACATCGCCAAAGAAGAAGAAAAGATGGAAGAAGAGACACGGAAGCTGCTCGGGTCGGTGAATGGATCGTCGATCGTGGATGCCGAGCTCGCGATGAGCGCGCAATGTAACCGTGTGGCGGTAGAGGATGGGCACACGGAATCGGCGTCGATCAAGTTGGGTCGGAAGGCATCGGCGGAAGACATTCTGGATGCCTGGCGCGAGTTCACGTCAGTTGCGCAGGAGAAGAAGCTGCCGAGCGCACCGGAGCAGGTGGTGCAGTACGACGATCGGCCGGATCGTCCGCAACCGCGTTTTGATCTCGATCGCGGAGCGGGGATGACGGCGAGTGTGGGGAGACTGCGGCCGTGCGGCATCTTCGACTGGAAGTTCACGGTGCTCTCGCACAACACGATTCGCGGCGCAGCAGGCGCAGCGCTGCTGAACGGCGAACTGCTGAAGTGCCAGGGATACCTCGACTAGGACGCCGCAATGATCGTGATGAAATTCGGCGGGACGTCGGTCGAGAGTGCCACGGCGATTGACCGCGTGGCGCGCATCGTGAAGGCGCGCCTGCACGAGCAACCGGCGGTGGTGGTGAGCGCGATGTCGAAGTTCACCGACCAGCTGGTGGCGATGTCGAACGCGGCGGGGGTGGGAGATCGCGACAAGGCGTTGGCTCTGTCGTTGGCCGCGAGAGAACGGCACTACAACGCGGTAAGCGAACTGTTGGGGAGTGCCAGTTTCACCGAGCTGCATGCGGAACTTGAGCAAGACTTCAACGGTCTGGATGATCTTCTGCGCGGGATTTCCGCGGTGGGCGAACTGACGCCGAGAACCACCGACAATGTGCTTTCGTTCGGCGAACGGGTGAACGCGAAGATAGTAGCGGCGGCGTTTGAGGCGCGCGGCATTCGATCGAAACGCGTGAACTCGCGGCAGGTGATCGTTACGGACAATCGGTTCACCAAGGCCGTGCCGCTTTTTGATGAAACCAACGACCGCTTGAAAGACATCGTGAAACCGGCTCTGGATGAGGGTTTTGTGCCGGTGATGGGCGGCTTCATCGGATCGACGAAGGAAGGGATTCCTACGACGATCGGGCGTGGGGGGTCGGATTTTTCTGCGGCGATTGTGGGGGCAGGACTGGACGCGGAGCGCATCGAGATCTGGACCGATGTGGACGGTATGAAGACAACCGATCCGAATCTTTGTTCGAATGCACTGCGCATCAAGAACATCGGATTCGAGGAAGCGGCGGAACTGGCATACTTCGGGGCGAAGGTGCTGCATCCTTCAACGCTTTTGCCTGCGGTCCAAAAGAACATTCCGGTGCTGATATTGAACTCGCGGAATCCGTCGAATGAAGGGACTGTGATTACGGCTCGGGCGCCGCATTGCCGGAATCCGTTCAAGGCGATTGCGGCGAAGAAGCGGATCACGATTATCGACATTGTGGCCACTCGCATGCTGGGTGCGCACGGATTTTTGAAGGCTATATTCGATGTCTTCGATCGGCACCGGTGTCCGGTGGACGTGGTTTCCACGTCGGAGGTGAGCATCTCGTTGACGGTCGATTCGAACGAGGCGATTCCGGCAATTGCAAGCGATTTACAGAAACTTGGCGACGTAAAGTATGAAGGCCGGAAGGCGATTGTCTGCCTGGTCGGGGAAAACATTCGCGAGACGCCGGGGATTGCGGGCAAGGTATTCAGCGCAGTGTCGGACATTAACGTGAGGATGATTTCGCAGGGCGCGTCGGAGATTAACCTGACCTTCGTGATCGAAGAAGAAGAAGTTCCCAAGGCAGTGCGTAAGCTGCACGATATTTTCTTTGCCGATCCTGATCCGGAAGTGTTTGCATTCGCATGAAGATCCTCGTTCTGGGCAAGGGCAAAACCGGCGGCTTGGTGGCGGAGATCGCACGAGAGCGCGGACACGAGGTGCGAGTTATCGGGTCGGCTGAGAACGCAGACGGGGCAGCAGTTTCGGCGTCAGCGCTACGTGATGTAGATGTGGTAATTGAATTCACCACGCCGCATGCGGTGATAGCAAACGTGGAAGCGTGCCTGCGGGCGAAGAAAGACGTGGTGATCGGGACCACTGGGTGGTACGGCGAGATCGCGCGGGTGCAGGCTTTGGCGGAGACATCGGGAGCCGGATGCGTGTTCGGCGCGAACTTCTCGGTGGGCGTAAACTTGTTTTTTGAGATTGCGCGCGCGAGTGCGGCGGCCCTGAATCTGGGCTATACAGGCACAATGGTTGAACGCCATCATTCGCAGAAGAAAGACGCTCCATCGGGAACGGCGGTGGCGATCAACAAAGTGCTGCGGGAGGCGTCGGGCCGTGATCTCGAAATTGAGTCGGTGCGCGAAGGGAACATTGTTGGCGATCACGAGTTGAGATTTGAGTCGGCAAACGACGTGATCGAACTTGCGCATTCAGCGAAGTCACGAAGAGGATTCGCGGAAGGCGCGGTGAAAGCTGCGGAGTGGGTGAGAGGCAAGAAGGGGTTCTTCGATTTCAGGGATGTGTGGCGGGAGTTGGGCGCGGGCTAGATGCATAGATGCTTCGCTGCGCTCAGCATGACCTCAGGGCAGGATTGGAACGTAGTCCATAGATGCTTCGCTTCGCTCAGCATGACCTCAGGGCAGCGGCTCAGCTTTTCTAGTTCAGGTGGTGAAGTATGGTGAAGTTGCGTGGATGCGGGACGGCGTTGGTGACGCCGTTCAAGTCGGATGGATCGATCGATGAGCTGGCGTTGCGCGCGCTGGTGGAGTGGCAGGTTGAGTCGAAGATCGACTTCCTGGTTCCCTGCGGGACGACGGGCGAAACGCCGACGCTCAGTCACGACGAGTGGTTGCGCGTCATCGACGTGACCATCGAAGTGGTGAATGGGCGGGTGCCGATCGTGGCGGGAGCAACGTCGAACTCGACGCGAGAGGCCGTCGAAAAGACGAAAGAAGTTTCGCGGCGCAAGGGCGTGGATGCGATCCTGTCGGCGTCGCCTTACTACAACAAGCCGACGCAGGAAGGACAGTATCAGCACTTCAAGGCAATCGCCGAAGCGACGGACAAGGCGATCATGCTCTACAACGTGCCCGGTCGGACGGCGGTGAATATCGAACCCGCGACGCTGGTGAGGTTGGCGCAGATTCCGAACATTGTGGCCGTAAAAGAGGCTAGTGGAAATATCAGCCAGATTGCGGAAGTCTGCAGCGTGGTGCCGCGCGATTTTGCCGTGCTGTCGGGTGATGACGCGATCACGCTGCCGGTAATTGCGCTGGGGGGAGTGGGCATTGTCTCGGTCGCGTCGAATGAGATCCCCAAGGAGATGGCGGAGATGGCGCGAGCAGCGCTGGCAAACGACTGGCAGGAGGCAAGGCGAATCCAGAACAAGTATCTGCCGCTGATGCAGGCAAACTTCCTGGAATCGAATCCGATGCCGGCGAAGGCAGTGCTGGCGATGATGGGTCGAGTGGAAGAGAACTTCCGGCTGCCAATGCTTCCGGTGAAGAAAGAGACGCGCGCGAAGCTGGAGAAAATTGCGAGCGAACTGGGCTTGCTGAAGGCGGTGGCGGTGTAGAAAGGCTCCTCGCAAAGAACGCGAAGGAGCGAAGAACGCAAAGGCACAGTTCATATACTGTGCCTTTTTCATTTAGGCGGCGTTGCGAAATTGGGTAGCGTGTTTGGCGAGAATCTGATCGTAAAGGCGCTCGTAGTCGTCGGCCATGCGGGAAGCGGAGTGATGTTCCTCTACGTGGGCACGGCAAGCTCGCGGACT
>DASTGW010000061.1:0-3137 GCA_035718705.1 Terriglobales bacterium
ATCAGTTATCGGTTGTCGGTTCTCGGTTAAAGCACACCGCGTGGGCGAGGCGCCCACGCCACAGCCGGCGAGGCGCCGGCGCTACAACGAGAGTTCGGTCATCAGTTCACGCGAAACCGATTACTGATAACCGAAAACCGATAACCTGATCTACTGCACGTTGAGCGAGATCACCTGCGTGTGTGTGACGCTGCCCGCGGTAGCTGTCACAGTGACCTGATAACTTCCCGCTGGCGTCGGACCTGCCTGCGGAGGGGCCGTGGTTCCACCTCCCGTCGATCCGCCGCCGGTAGTGCCGCCGCCACTGGTCCCTCCCCCCGTGGCCGCTCCGCCGCTACCCGCAGATCCGGTGCCACCAGCATTCGGCGTTGAATTCGCGCCATTGGCCTGATTCGCGGTTCCGCCCTTCACACCACCGGCACATCCTGTCTGCAGCACCAGGGCGAAAGCCACCAGCAGGACCGCGATCGCCAGCGCGCGCTTACGACGATTGCCTGGCAACACGACGAATCCGAAGGGAAGCACGCTGGCAAACGTCATCAGCCCTTTCCAGTGCAACGCGGCTGAAGTGCGGGCCGTAGTCGTGATATTCAGAAATCCCAAAACGACGTTGCCGGTGTCGCTCGTTTGGAAATCGCACGCCGTCCCCTGCGGCAGCCCGGAGCACGAGAGCTGCACTTGCGGCAATGCGCCGTTGAGAGCTTCGAGAGTGTACTCGTATTGCGCCTTATCACCGGCTTTCACCGTTTGCGGCGAGAACTGAGTGGTGAAAGCGAAGTCCGGAGTTCCACTGGCGTTATTCAGCAGGACCGTGATTTTGTTAATGCGCTGATCGGTGACGACTATGTCAGGACGTCCGTCATGATTGAAGTCAGCAACCGCAATCCCGTATGGTCCGTAGCCTTCGCCGATCGCATAATCACGTTGCGCACTGAACTTGCCATCGCTGCCCACGGTCCACAGCAACACTTTATCGAGTCCGCTTCCACCGGGCTTGCTGGTGTAATCAGCCGGACCGAATGACGAAGCGACTTCCGGAATACCATCGAGATTGAAGTCGGCTACGGCCGCCAATCCTGGTCCCGAATATTGAAGCGTTCCGAGTCCGATCCCGCCGAAGTTGCGCGGGAATGTGCCGCCGACATTCGCTTCCACTTCAATGCCCATGCAAGGCGTATGGCAGCCGCGATACGGCATGATCAAGTCCGGAGCGCCATCGCGCGTGACGTCAGCCACCGTAAGCTTGGTGCCGTCAGACTCGTCGAAAAGTTTCTGGAGAGTGAAGGTACCGTCCCCATTATTCGTCGCAAGGAAGAAAGCCCCATAGGTGACATCCTCACCCTGGCAGCAGGAGCCGATGGCGAGATCGTTGCGGCCGCCCTCGTTGAGCACCCTCACAACGCTGGCTGGAACGCTGGGGCTCAGTTCGGAACCGGTGGTGAATGTGCCGTTCCCGCTGTTCAGCAGCACCAAGACATGACCTCCACTGACGATCGCCAAATCCGTTTTGCCATCGCCATTCAGATCGGCTGCAGTAACGGAAGACGCCGTAAGGCTGACGTCGCCACGGCGGAACGAGCCGTCGCCGTTGCCCAGGAGGATGACCAGAGGTGAACCGGCGACTGCGAGATCAGGGATACCGTCGCCGTTAAAGTCTGCCGAGACCAGATCGTTCAGAGTGGTGCCAGCAGCAATCGAACTGGCGCCCGAGAAGGAGCCGTCGCCACGCCCAAGCAAGATCGACACCGAAGCGCTTCCGGAGTTTGCGACTGCAATATCTGCCACTCCGTCACGATTAAAGTCAGCGGTCACAACAGCCCCTGGCTGCGTGCCTACTGGATAATCCGCTTTGGTGAAGGATTGGGCGAAGCAGGAAGCGGTGAAGAGAAGGGTGACTGCGAGACGACGGAACAAAGTGGCCCCCGGGAGCAGCTCTGGAACTACAGATTTTCAGCGTTCTTACGTGACGTTCAGATTAGAGGAGCGGAGTACCTTCAGGGTTAGCCAAGGAAATCACCTTAGAACCGGGGTTGTATCCAGAGCTGAATTTTCCGAGCGGCCGCACTCAGGCACAACCGGCGAACCGAAAAATCGCATTCGTTACAATCGAGATCAGTGTCTCTCTCCTTCACCGTCGAAGCGCAGGATGGCCTCGCTCGTCTCGGCCGCATGCAATTGCCGCATGGCGAGGTGGAAACGCCTGTCTTCATGCCGGTCGGCACCGTCGCCACGGTGAAAGCCGTACCTCAGGACGTCGTCGAAGAACTCGGCGCCCAAATCATCCTCGGCAATACGTATCACCTGTATCTCCGTCCAGGCCATGAGAACGTCCGCAAACTGGGCGGACTCCACCGTTTCATGTCGTGGGACCGCTCGATGCTCACCGACTCCGGCGGTTTCCAGGTTTTCTCGCTCAGCGAATTGCGCAAGCTGACCGAAGAAGGCGTGACCTTCCGCTCGCACCTCGACGGCTCCTCGCACTTCTTCAGCCCCGAGCGTTCCATGGAAATCCAGATCGCGCTCGGTGCCGACATTATCATGGCCTTCGACGAATGCACCGAGCACCCGGCCGAGCGTGATCGCGCACGCGAGAGCATGGACCTCACCTTAAGATGGGCGAAGCGCTCCCAGACATACTTCGAGCAGCACAAGCACCGAGTGCCTTGGGCCAGCGACCAACGACTAACGACCAACGACTCGGTTTTTCCCAACCCCCAACCCTTAACCTCTAACCACCAATCCCTCTTCGGCATTGTCCAGGGCGGCATGTACCCCGACCTTCGCCGGGAATGTGCCGAGCGCCTGGTCGAAATGAACTTTCCCGGATACGCGATTGGCGGCCTAAGTGTCGGTGAGCCACGCGATTTGACCTACGAAGTTGTTAACGCCACATTGCCGCATCTCCCGCAGAACAAACCGCGTTACCTGATGGGCGTGGGCACTCCGGAGGAGATCGTTGAGTACGTCGCACAAGGGATCGACATGATGGACTGCGTCCTGCCGACCCGGGCCGCCCGTCACGGGCTGCTGTTCACCTCTCAGGGCAAAGTGAACATCAAGAATTCCCGTTACGCGTTGGACGAAGGGCCACTGGATCCAGCCTGCCGGTGCAAGGTCTGTACCCGTTACTCCAGGGC
>DASTGW010000062.1:0-2067 GCA_035718705.1 Terriglobales bacterium
AGAGCGCCGTCTCTGCTACGTAGGCATGACGCGCGCCATGGATACGCTGGTTTTGAGCTGGGCGCGATATCGCCGTCGTTATGGCACCGACATGCCCGAAGCCAGCGTTCCTTCGCGCTTCCTCGAGGAAGTGCCGCCGCAGTTGATTGAGGACATTGGCAATCCGGGGCGGGCGGCACGTGCCCGCAGCGCAGGCAATCAGCGCTCGGAGTACGAGGGCGATCGGCACTACGACTATGAGAACGAGGACCAGCGGCCGCAATACGGGCGCAAGCAGGAACCGGTGAAGTCTTATGGCAAGACGGCTTCGGTCGCAGGCAAGTACAACTCCATCGACAACATTGCCGAGTTCTTCGCCTCCCGCGGCAAGAAGTTTTCGAAACCGAAGGTTGAGGTTGATGAGCCGACAGGCAAACGAGGCTTCCGTCCGGGACAGCGGGTGAAACATCCGAAGTACGGCGAGGGCACCGTGTATCAGCGCGAAGGCGATGGCGAAGACGCGAAGATTACAGTGCAGTTCCCGCGCTTCGGATTGAAGAAGTTAGTCGAAAAATACGCGCAATTAGAGAAGGCGTAGCGCGGGATTTCGATTTTAGCCTCGTCTTATAGAATTGATCCTTGCACTTCATCAAAACTATTCTCGGTAAGTACTCTACGTGGCTGAAGGCTGCCCTGCTTCCCCTCGGCCCATGGGGAGTCTTCATCATTGGGGCGCTCGACTCAGCCGCGGTGGGGCTGCCACTTGATCCCGTGGTCGCTTACTTCGTCTTCATAAATCCGCATCTGTGGTGGCTTTACGTGATCATGGCGTCGGCTGGCTCCGCCGCAGGCAGCATGATCCTGTATCTCATCGGCTATAAGGGCGGCGAGGCGCTGCTTGAAAAGCGAATGCCCAAGGCGCGTTTCGAGAAGATTAAGAAATCGTTTGAGGACCACGAATTTCTCGCGTTGATGTTCCCGGCGATGCTGCCTCCGCCGACGCCTTATAAGCTGATCGTGCTCTCGGCAGCAGCCTTCGAGATGGATTGGCACAAGTTCCTGCTCGCCATTTTTCTCGGACGCGTGGCGCGCTTCACGATCTTGTCCATTCTTGTCAAAGTCTTTGGCGAAAATGTCATTGAGATCATCAACAATCTCGTGAAGCAGCATTTGCTCGCCACTCTTCTGGCGCTCGCGGGTATCGTGTTCCTGGTTTTTGCAGTCTGGAAGTTAAGACAAAGGAAAAACAGTAAGGTAGAAGCGGCAGCCTAGGCTTGATCACCTACCGCAACCTTCACCGTATCGCGGCTCACATTCTTACCTTCGTACAGCGCCAGATCGGCGCGGCGCAGCAACTGTTCCGGCGTGTCATTCACACGAGAAAGCGCGATTCCGATGGTAGCTGTCACCGTAATCTCGTTTGACTGCCACCGTATCGGTTCCGCCGCCACGTGCTTGCGAATACGTTCTGCAATCTGCATCGCCGTGTCGAAATCGCTTTCCGGAATCACCACCAGGAACTCTTCTCCGCCGTAGCGGCCAAGCAGGTCGTGGGAGCGAACGCAGTCCTGCATGCGCGTACAGGCCGCGATAATGGCTACGTCTCCCGCCTGGTGTCCGAAGCGGTCGTTGATGTCCTTGAAGTGATCCAGATCGATCAGCAATACGGCAACGCGCGTCTCACTACGCGCAGATCGAGATAGTTCGCGATCCAATGCTTCCACGATCGCGCTGCGGTTCATGGATCCGGTCATGCAATCGTGAGTCGCCTGATGCTGTAGTGCTTCTCTCGCCAGGGAAAGTTCCTCGTTAGACTTCTTCACCTCGCGCAGCGACTGTTCCAGCCGTGAACTCAAGACTCTTTGCACCGCAAACAGCAGCGCACCGAGGGCTATTGTCGCAACCAGGGAAACTCCGACGCGGAAATCACGCACGGACAAGGGATCGGCGCTCACTCGCAGCGCCCAGGCCGCCAGAACCGGCACGGAAAGGAGAGCGGCGAAAGCGATCCTAGGCAGCCAGCCGGCGCCCAAAGATTCTTCGGTTTGAGTGTGCGAATCGTCGCGCAACTCCGGGCTCGCGCTCGCT
>DASTGW010000063.1:0-6780 GCA_035718705.1 Terriglobales bacterium
CACGGGCAAGTTACACCTCGGCCATTTGGCCGGCGCGCTCGATAACTGGGTGCGTCTGCAGGACCAGTACGACTGCTTTTTCTTTGTCGCCGATTGGCATGCGCTTACCACCGACTATGCCGACACCACGCGCGTGAAGCAGAACATCATGGAGATGATGTACGACCTGCTCGCCGCGGGACTCGATCCGGAACGCTCGGTGCTCTTCACGCAGTCGCACGTGCCGCAACACGCAGAACTGCACTTGCTGCTTTCGATGATCACGCCCCTTGGCTGGCTCGAGCGCGTCCCCACGTACAAAGAGCAGCGCGAGAATATTAAAGATAAGGATCTGGGAACCTACGGGTTCCTCGGCTATCCGGTGCTGCAGTCGGCGGACATCCTAATGTACAAGGCCGATTTCGTGCCGGTCGGCGAAGACCAGGTCCCGCATATCGAACTCACGCGAGAGATCGCTCGCCGCTTCAACATGTTCTATGCCGGCAAGCGCGAATTCGTACTTCCGGAGCCGAAGCCATTGTTGACCTCGATGCCGAAGTTGCCCGGCACCGATGGCCGCAAGATGTCGAAGTCTTATGGGAACGCGATCCTGCTGAGCGAGCCTGAAGCTGACATCCGCGCGAAGCTCAAGACGATGGTAACGGACCCTGCTCGCGTTCGCCGCACTGATCCTGGCAATCCGCAGGTCTGTCCGGTGTACTCGCTGCACAAGATCTTCAGCGACCAGGAAACAATCGCAAAAGTTGAAGAGGGCTGTACAACTGCGGGCATTGGATGCATCGAGTGCAAAGGCTGGGCGGCCGATCACCTGATCACGACCATTCGCCCGCTGCAGGAGCGTCGCGCAAAGTACGAGCAGAATCCGAAAGTGGTCTGGGAGATCCTCGAAGCCGGTGAAGCAAAGGCGCGCCGCGCGGCGGAAGCTACCATGACCGACGTTCGTGATTCGATGCATTTCAGTAAGGAATATGAGGCGCCGGCGAAGTCGGCCAACGCGGAGTAGTTAGCGAGCATGGCAGAAGAGCAGCAAAATACGGCGACCACGGCACCGGCAAATCCAGCCCCAGCGGCGAATTCCGACAAGAAGGACAAGCCGCGCAAAGACACGGAGTTCCCCTTCGCGGTGACCGTGGGCCAGGTGTATGACGGTCCGCTCGACCTGTTGCTCGACCTCATCCGCAAGCAGGACATCGACATCTACAACATTCCGATCGCGCAGATCACGGCGCAGTACCTCACTTACGTGGAGCGGATGAAAGAGTTTGACGTGGATGTTGCGTCGGACTTCATCTACATGGCCTCGGTGCTGATCCAGATCAAGTCGCGCATGTTATTGCCGCGCGATCCGGAGATTCTGGGTGAAACGCAGGAAGATCCGCGCGCCGAACTCGTGGAGCGTTTGCTCGAGCATGAGAAGTTCAAGATGGCGGCGCAGATGCTGCTGCAGCGTCAGCAGATCGAAGAGGCGGTGGCGACCAATCCGTCACTAAAAGAGTTCAAGGACCAGGAAGGCACGGAAGCGGAGTTGGCGGCGGATGTCGTCGACCTGGTGCGCACCTTCCAGCAGATCATTGACCGCGCCAAGCATCGCCCCATTATTAATGTGGACGAAGACTCGGTCACAGTCACGCAAATGATCGACTACTTCAAGCGGCGACTGATGGTGGAAGATCGTCCGATCCGATTGAAGAACCTGCTCCGTACCTTGCAGACGCGTAACGCGCTGGTCTGTGCATTCCTGGCGTTGCTTGAAATGGTCCGTCTGCAGGCGATTATGCTGCGGCAGGAAGCGGTCTTCGGCGAGATCGTGATCAAGAAGAGCCCGCGCTTCGACGAGGTGGTCGGGGAGCAGGCAGCGATCAACGACGACTGGCGATAAGAAGTTGGTAAGTGTGTAATTTGTTAAGTTGGTAATTGAAAAACTTCACAGGAAAGCTTTGCTGGAGCTAACAGCTAAAGGCTAATAGCTAACAGCTTTCTTCATGGCACTTAAAGGCAGACTCGAAGCAATCATCTACGCGGCGGAAGAGCCGGTCACGCTCGACCAGCTCACGCTGCTATTGAAAGAATCCGTGATCCAGGAAAACGGACTCACCGACCGCGAACCCGTTGCAGCTCAGAGTGAAGCGAAGAGTATGATTCGCGCCGCGCTCGAAGAACTTACGGCCGAGTACTCGAATTCCGATCGTGGCATGGAAGTCCGCGAAGTTGCCGGCGGCTATCGCATGGCAACCAAGCCCGAATATCACGACGTGATTCGCGGATTCGCGAAGAGCCTGAAGCCGCCAATCCGGTTGTCGCTGCAGGCGCTCGAGACGCTCTCCGTCATTGCGTACAAGCAGCCGGTCACGGCGCCTGAGATCAGCGAAATTCGTGGTGTCGATTCCAGCGGCGTGCTAGCTACTTTGATCGACAAAAAGTTGATCACCACCGCCGGGCGTAAGCAGGTGATCGGGCGTCCGATGCTTTACAAGACGACGAAAGAGTTTCTGATGCGGTTCGGCCTGAAAGACGTGGGTGAACTGCCGAGCATGGAAGAGTTCGAAAAGATGCTGGGCGGCACGCAGGAAGAACTGTTTGCGCAGCCGGAGAAGAGCGAAGCGGCAGCGTCTTCGTCCGAATCACACAATGAAGGCGCGGAAGCATCACCCGAGATCCAGGCCGAAAGTCCGCAGCAGGAGCCGACTTCCGAGCCGACGAAAGAAGTCGTTCACGAAAACGCGTCGTCCGATTCAGAGCAATAGCGTCTCACCGTCCACGTTTATGGAAAGACTACAGAAAATCATCGCTGCCGCCGGAATCGCCTCACGCCGCCACGCCGAGGAGATGATCAAGTCCGGACTGGTGTCGGTGAATGGACAAACCGTCACGGAACTCGGCACCAAGGCCGACCCTTCCGTAGATCGCATCAAGGTCGGCAATAAACTGCTCAAAGCTCCCGACCGTCATCACTACATTCTGCTGCATAAGCCCAAAGGGTACGTCACCACTTCGAGCGATCCGGAAGGTCGTCCCACGGTGATGGACCTCGTTCGCAATGTAGGCACACGTGTCTACCCAGTCGGACGCCTTGACTACGCCAGCGAGGGTCTGCTGCTTCTCACCAACGACGGCGAATTGACACAGAAGTTGACGCACGCATCGTCGCACGTGCAGAAGACCTACCTGGTGAAGGTTTCAGGAGTACCCACCGAAGAGAACCTGAAACGACTCCGGCAGGGAATCGTACTGCAACCGGTGAAGCCAAAGTCCGGCGAAAAGCGCGCTCCCGAAAAAGTGCGCACGGCCCCGGCGAAAATCAGCATCTTCAAGGAAGGCGACAATCCCTGGTACGAAGTCACGATCATCGAGGGGCGAAATCGCCAGATCCGCCGCATGTTTGAGGAGATCGGCCATCACGTGGAAAAGATCAAGCGCGTGAAATACGGTCCCCTTCAGCTCGACGTCGAAGCCGGCAAGTTCCGCTCACTCACCGAGGCCGAGGTTTCCCGCCTCAAACAATCGGTTCGACCCCGACGTGCAGCTTCCTAATTGCATCGGAATCTAAGAGAATAGCTGGTTACCACATCGCTGACACAAGCGAGACTTGATGAGCAATATCGAAGACTTTATCCCCCAACATATCCGCAGCATGGGCCGCTACGTCCCCGGTAAAACCGTCCGGCAGGCTGAACAAGAGACGGGCATCCGGAGCATCAAGCTGGCCTCCAACGAGAACCCATTTGGACCTTCGCCGATGGCGATCGAAGCCATTCAGCGCGCGGCGAGCGAAGTCAACTGGTACCCCGACGCCGACAGCTCCGAGCTGCGTGAGGCTATCGCCGCACACCACGCCGTTCCCAAGGACAGCGTTTTGCTGGCGGCAGGTTCGAGTTCGCTGCTCTACATCATTGGGCGCACGATTCTTGGTCCCGGCCTGAACGCTGTCACCAGCGAGTTGTCCTTCATAACGTATCCGTTAGTGGTGCAGGCCGCGGGTGCAACCTTGGTGAAGGTGCCGATGCGCGACTATCGGTACGATCTCGACGGCATCCTGACCGCCATCGACGACAACACGCGGGTGGTGTTCCTGGCCAATCCGAACAATCCGACCGGCACGATCCTCAGCGTGGACGAGATCGACCGCTTCCTGGATCGTGTTCCATCGCATGTGATGGTGGTACTCGACGAAGCGTATTCGCACTTCGCCGAATATTTTGCCAGCGAGCGCGGCGTTGAATACTCGCACGCCATCCAGCAGGTGCTCGCCGGACGGAATGTCATCGTGTTGCGCACCTTCTCCAAAGCCCAGGGCCTTGCTGGTATACGCCTCGGCTATGGCATTGCGAACCCGGAATTGATTCAGTATTTCGCGCGCGTGAAAGTTGTCTTCTCCGTGTCAGCCATCGCTGAAGCTGCAGGACTGGCTGCCATGCGCGACGGCGCTCACATCCACAAGACATTGCACAACAACGCTGAAGGCGCGAAGTTCCTGACCGCAAAACTGACGGACATGGGATTGAAGGTTCTGCCCACATCGGCAAACTTCATCTACGTGGATGTCGGCGAAGATTGCGTCGCCGTTGCCAAGCGCCTTCAGGCCGAAGGCGTGATCATTCGCCCACTCGGCGGATGGGGCGCTAAAACCGCGATCCGCGTGAGCATAGGCCAGCCAGAGGAAAACGAGCAGTTCGTGGCCGCGATGAAAAAAGTCATGCTCGCCGAAACCAGAGCGAAATAAGACGTAAGGACGAAGTGCCTACTTCGTCCTTGCATTACTTATGTGCGAGCGGCAATCGCGCCGCGCCATACAATCCGGCATCGCTTCCCAGCAATGCCCGCGTGACAATGGTTCGGTACGGCGGTAGCTGCTTGGAATCTACCTTAGCCGACGCTCCGAAGGAGTAGTCTTCATCGGGTGCCGCCGTCGCGGCGTACACCATCGAGCGCTTCCTCAGTTCATCGAACATCTTGGGCGCAAAAGCCTGCCAGCCATTCGAAACGCCGCCGCCAATCACGTACATCCGCAGGTTGAGGATGTTTACCAGGTCGGCTAGTAGGATTCCCAGCGCACGACCCATTCGGTCGTAAACGCGCTGCGCCGAAGGATCCCCTTGCAGCGCGAGATTAAACACGGCTCGCGCACTAAACTCTACGTTCGGCCCCTCGGCTAATTTCGACAAAGACGGTGCCGTTCCCGTTTCTATCTCTTCTCTCGCCATCCGCATCACGGCCGTTGCCGAAGCGTACTGTTCCACGCAGCCGCGGTTGCCGCAACCACATAGGTGCCCTTCTGGCTCGACGGTGATGTGGCCGACTTCACCGGCCATGCCGTTCATGCCTTGCCAAATCTTTCCGGCGAGTACCACGCCGCCACCGACGCCGGTGCCAAGCGTGATCATGCAAATTTCGTTATAGCCTTTGGCTGCGCCCAGCCAGCCTTCGCCAAAGGCGGCAACGTTGGCATCGTTCTCCAGAATCACCGGTGCGCCGAGCCGGTTCTGGATGTCATCACGCACGGGATATTCATCCCATCCCGGAAGGTTCGGTGACTCGCGCAACATGCCGGTGCGCTTGTCGATGATGCCGGGCATTCCTACGCCGACGCCTTCCAGCTTTAATTTGCTGGAGAACTTCGCCGAGAGCGACTTGATCGAGTCGCACATTTCGCCGATGACGAAATCGCGTCCCTTGGAGACTTGCGTGCCGGTTGTGACTTTTTCGAGCAGAGTGCCGTCAGACTGGACGGCTGCGATCCGCAGATTGGTTCCGCCTAGATCTACGCCGATTGCGAACGATGACATAGCCGGACAGACTAACATTTACCGCTGGTGGATGTCAGGTTTTGATCACAAGTCCGTCAGCCTCTCAGTCCTGCAGTCATCAAAGCCTTCCTGAATGACTGACAGACTGATCGACTGAAAGACTTACTTCTGGCATACCGGACAATAATGCGAACTTCTGCCCCCGATTACCACTCGCTTGATCGGAGTTTTGCATTTGCGGCATGGTTCACCTTCGCGGCCATAAACCAGATGCTTGATCTGGAAGAAGCCGCGTTCTCCGTCGGCGCCCACGTAATCCGAAACCGAGCTGCCGCCCAGTTTGATGGCTTCATGCAGCACCTTTTTAAGGTTGTCATACAGCCGCTTTAGATCGCTGCGGGTGAGGGAAGCAGCGCGCCGGCGCGGGCGAATTCCGGAGCGCGCGAGCGCCTCGTCGGCGTAAATGTTTCCGACGCCACTCAGCAACGACTGATTCAGGAGCGCGCTCTTGATCGGCGTTTTACGCTTGCGGAAGAGTTTGGCAAAGTTCTCGAAATCTACATCGAGCGGCTCGCTTCCGGGAGCCTTGAATGCCTCACTCGTGACCGCCAGTTTTCCGAACATGCGCGGATCAACGAAGCGCAGTTCGCGTCCCGAATGCAGTTTCGCAATCAGGTGCGTGTGCTTTTCGATCGGCGCGTCAGCCGGAACAACAAGCATGCGACCGGTCATGCCCAAATGCACAATCCACTGGCCGGCAGCTTTGTCCTTCCTGTCGAGGTCGATCGCGATGTGCTTGCCCACGCGGCGCGCCTGCGTTATGCGCGAACCTTCCAGCATGGCGGCAATTTCGTCCGGCGTAGACTTCAGTGGTTGATGCCGCTGTCCGATCCAGACGGACTCGATCACGTCTCCGGCGACGTGCTTCTGCAGTCCGCGCGCAACGGTTTCAACCTCGGGAAGTTCGGGCATAGAGACAGTCTGTCAGTCGGTCAGTCGGTCAGTCAAACCGGGACTGTAACTACGCGGTTGGCAG
>DASTGW010000064.1:0-2083 GCA_035718705.1 Terriglobales bacterium
CGCAAACGCAAGGCCAAGATCGCGCAACGCGAGAAGAATCGAAAACTAAGAGAGGAAGCGACCAAAGTCACTTCGGAGAAAGGCAAGAAGAGTTGATTCCGCGGCCACTTCTGCTACGCGATCGGCCAACTGCGAAAAGTGTAAGACGATGGCGATTTTGATACCGTTATCGTCTGTATGGCTTCGCTCGCACAGCACAATGCGGATTGCCAGAAATGGCTTGGGGAAACGTGGGAACCGGTAAACGTCTGGATGGACGAATTGTTCGCGACCTATGGTTCCAAGCACCGCAAGCATAGACACCACATGGAAGGTATCGAGGAAGCACGGGGTCTTTTCGGAGAGACAGGTGCTTTAGCAGCAGCGATTCATATCCTGAGAGACTGCCGAAGCATCCCTTCGAAAGCGGATTACGAAAGAGAAGTAGTCGACTCCTTGGGCATTCCGCGAGATCTGGACTTCGCCGAGTACATGAAGCGCGAGGAAGAGAATTTTGAGGGGCTGGTGAGGAAGTTGTTGTACGGCGCCGACCATCCTCGATTTCAAACTTAAATGCCTGACCTTCAATCCTGACGGTCACTTCTATTTGAAACCAACCGCCACAGCCAACATCTGAAGATGGGTTCGTGTATGAATCGGAAGGAGCCTCATCTTGGCAGGTAAGTTGGAAGGCAAAATCGCGCTGGTAACGGGTGGCAGTTCGGGTATCGGTCTCGCGACGGCGAAACAGTTCATCGCGGAAGGCGCATTCGTCTACATTACTGGCCGTCGGCAGGCGGAGCTTGATTCCGCTGCGGCGACCTTGGGTAGTCACGCAAGAGCGGTGCGCGCCGACGCCTCAAAACTGGCCGACCTGGACGCACTGTTTAAGCAAATTCAGCAGGAGAAGGCCCGGTTGGACGTTCTATTTGTGAACGCCGGCGGCGGGTCTTTCGCTCCCATTGGTGAGATTACCGAGGAACAGTTCGATCAAACGTTTAACACGAACGTTAAGGGCGTGCTTTTCACCGTGCAAAAAGCGTTACCGCTTATCCCACGAGGCGGGGCGATCGTTTTGAATGCGTCCATCGTCTCCGTTCAAGGTAGTCCCAATTTCAGCGTGTATTCCGCAAGTAAGGCAGCGGTGAGGTCGTTTGCCCGCGGGTGGACCAGTGACCTGAAGAGTCGTGGCATTCGAGTGAATGTGGTCAGCCCTGGCCCGATCGACACTCCCGGCCTTAGCGGTCTGGCGCAGAACGAAGAACAGAAGAAGGCGTTGTATTCACAACTGGCGGCCGATGTGCCGCTCGGCCGTCTTGGCAAGCCGGAAGAAATCGCTAAAGCGGCTCTGTTCCTAGCCTCGGACGACGCGAGCTACATCGCTGGCGTCGAGTTGTTCGTGGACGGCGGTACTGTCCAGGTGTGATGGCTTGCGGTGGCGGCGACGGTGGGACATGTATGAAAACGGCCACGAGCACATTGGGCATCGTGGCCGTATTTTTTCTAATGCTGCAGTTACACGCCCACTCCCACCGCCTCATACCGCTTCTTCATTTCGCTGAGTGGGATTGGTGAGTAGTCGCTGCCGTGGCCGGCTTGGCCGAATTCTTTCATGCGCTGGGCTACGACCTTCTTCATCGCTTCGCGGGCGGGCTTCATGTAGTCGCGCGGATCGAACTTCTCCGGTGTCTCCATGAACACCTTGCGGATCGCTCCCGTAATAGCCAGGCGATTGTCGGTGTCGACGTTGATCTTGCGTACGCCGTTGCGGATGCCGAGTTGGATCTCTTCGACCGGAACGCCCCAGGTTGGCTTCAGCTTGCCGCCGTACTGGTTGATGATGTCCTGCAGGTCTTTGGGTACAGATGACGATCCGTGCATGACGAGGTGTGTCTTCGGCAGGCGCTTGTGGATGGCGATGAGGACGTCCATCTTGAGCACCGACCCGTCGGGCTTCTTAGTGAACTTGTACGCGCCGTGGCTGGTGCCGATGGCGATGGCGAGGGCGTCCACGCCCGTCTTCTCCACGAACTCAACCGCCTGGTCGGGATCGGTGACGTGCTCAAGTCCGGTGCCGCCGGCGCCGTGTCCATCTTCAATGCCG
>DASTGW010000065.1:0-17708 GCA_035718705.1 Terriglobales bacterium
CGCCGACGCAATCAAGACCGTCCTTGACTCCTTCGAACGTCCCAAGCGCGTGCCCGCGAGAAGATAGATAGCCATTAACACAAGGTGCAACGCCGGCTTAGCTTCCATTAGGACGCCTTGCGGACTATTTCCCAAACACCATCATTCCGCCAAGGCTACCCTGATACACCAGCGCAAGCACCGTCACAAACGCCAGCGCTAAATAAGCAAGATTGGGAGCCTCATCGCGCTTCTGGAAGTTCCATCGCCACGCCGCGAGCATTACGAACATCAGCGCCAGGCAGGTTCCGAGCCATTGATGCACGGTAATGATCTGTGAGGGAAGTCCTGGACCCGCCGCATGCTTCCACCACCATCCCGCCGCGACAGTCAGCGGAGTAATGAGGACGGCATAGACCATCAGCCACCACCCTGCGTTGTGCAGCGACTTTCGCTGCAACATCCGACCCAACACATCGCTGAGGAACGAAAGCGGAAGAAGTGCGGCCGTGAAGTTCACCAGGATCGGATGAAACTGCTGCGGAGTACTCGGCGGCTCGAATCTTGCTGAGCCATTCCGTTGGCTGTTGGACTGCGCAGGACCTTCCTGCCCGCTTGAAACGATGATGCTGGCGGTCATGTTCGGATGCGGACGGCAATGATAACCAATCGTGCCCGTGTCCTTCATCACAGTCTTCCACGATTGTCCCGGATTGATGAGGCCGGAATCGAAGCTGCCGTTATCTGCCGTAGCTGTATGCGCAAAGATGTCCTCGTTCTTCCATTCCACGACATCTCCCGGCTTCACGCTAAGCTGCGAGGTTTGAAAGCGCATCTGCTTGATGACGACCGTATGCGTCGCGGGACCGCCTGCGCCGTCCTGAGCGTTCGCATCGGAAAAAGCAGCCGCCACTGCTGCCATGATCAGCAGCAGTGACAGGCTGGCGTTCTTTAATAAGACGGTGCGCATTAGTCTCGCCGCGCTTTACTTATTCAGCGACTGCTCAAGTTGCTGCGCATGTTGCAGATGACCTTGCAACAGCGGCGCTGCGCCTTCCAGGGCCGACTTCAACTCGGCGTTCTTCGCGTTGGGAATCAGTGTCTTTCCGGCCGCGTCGATCACCGCCTGGTGATATGCAACTTCGTGCGCAGCGTATTCCTTGTCAAATGCGGCTCCCTTTAGTGACTTCAACTTCTTTGCTTCATCAGCGGCTTGCTGGTTAAGCTGCTTGGAGATGTCGCTCTCTGCCGGCTTCACGTTCAATTTCTTCGCCAGGTCCGCGACAGACTTCTGCAAGCTCGTGTGGTCCGAGATCATCTGATTCGCGAACTCTTTTACCTGCGGGTTGCTCGACTTCTTCAGGGCCAACTGCGCCTGGGCTATGTCGATCTTATTGGCGGTCTGCACGACTTGGGCGATTTGCGCGTCTGACGGCGCCTGGGCATACATCATGGACGTAACGCCAACAAGCATTGCCACCAGGAATGCAGCCAAAAACATCTGTTTTCTCATCATTGGATCTCCTTTTGCTGGTAGGTGTTGAACAGAGGAGCGAATTCCGCGTGATTACACTCGGATATACGTATGGAGTGGTGGCCGTGGATTTGGTTACAGGAAAAAGGAGGAGCTTTGTATCTATTGTCTGAGGAAATCTAAGGTCTTTGGAAGAGTGTAGAAATGATGAAGGATGGGAAAACTCTTGAAAGCAGAGGAACGGGCGTCTCGCCCTTTTAGGTCAAGCAGCTCAAAGCTGTCTCTGCGACCTTATATCCTTCGCGACCATTGCGAGGGCTGCTTGAACAATTCTTAATTTCAAATCGTCATTCCTAAATAGTTTCGCTCCTCACCATGTCCTTTACGGTCTCTCTCTTCCGCACCAGCTTTACCTTCTTTCCATCCACCAAAACCTCTGCGGCTCTTCCGCGCGTGTTGTAATTCGACGCAATCGACATCCCGTAAGCGCCCGTGTCTAGTAATGCTATCAACTCGCCTGCGGCTACCTCCGGCAGTTCGCGATCACGCGCAAAGAAGTCGCCGGTTTCGCAGATCGGCCCCACAACGTCCACCGTCTCCCGCTTTTTGGACCCTAGCGTCACCGGAACGATCTCGTGGTAAGCACTGTATAGGGACGGCCGAATCAAATCGTTCATCCCGCCATCCACCACCAGGAACTTCTTGTCGCCATTCTGCTTGCGGTATAACACGCGTGTTACCAACGCGCCGCACGGCCCGATAATCGTACGTCCCGGCTCGAGCAACAGGTGAATGCCAAGTTCCGCCAGCGGCTTGATCACCGCATGAGCATACTTTTGTGTTACTTCGCCGAAGTCCGCCTGATGCTCGCCCTGGTAATGAATCCCCAATCCACCGCCGCAATCGATGAACCGGATGTCATGCCCCTCATTTCGTAATGACCGTGCCAGCTCTGCCACTCGATCCATCGCCGCCTGGAACGGGTCGACCGACTGAATTTGCGACCCGATGTGCACACTGATGCCGGCCACATCCAGGTGCTTGCTCTTGCCCATGGCGCGGTACATTCGCCGCGAATCCTCAATCGGCACACCGAACTTGTGCTTGTGCAGGCCCGTCGATATATAAGGATGTGTTTCCGCAAACACGTCCGGGTTCACCCTCATCGCCACCCGCCCTGTCTTCTTCACTTTTGCGGCACGTTCCGCCAGCAGTTCGCCCTCGCCCTCGCTCTCCACATTGAACATCAGGATCCCAGCCTTGAGCGCCAAGTCCATCTCTTCACGTGTCTTGCCGACACCCGAAAAAACAACGCGCGACGCCGCTTTGCGATCCACCAGCATTACCCGCTCGAGCTCTCCACCCGACACGATGTCGAACCCCGAACCCAATCCCGCCAGCAGCTTCAGGATGCTTAAGTTCGAATTCGCCTTCACTGAGTAGCAGACTGTATGCGCAATCGAGCGAAATGCGCCGTCAAAAAGCTTGAATCGTTCACGAATCGTTGAAGCCGAATAGATGTATAGCGGCGTGCCAAACCTTTCCGCCAGCTTCTCAATCGAAACCGTGTCACCCTGCAACTTACCCTTGGAATAAGTAAAAGCCGGCGGCCTGCCGGCATTCGTTTCATTTCTCTTCATATTTTCCAGCCCACAGCTTTAGCCGTGGTATCTGATATCGCTCAATAAACTTAACGATATCGAGTTAGCAGTAGCCCTGGCTCAACTTACCAATTACCAATTACAAATAGCCTTGCCTCTGTGTCTTGGTGGTGAACTAGCTCTTTTCTTTTCTCACCTTCAACACCACAACCGTTTGATCATCAAACTGTCCCGCGCCTGCGGTATGTTCTACAACCGCCTGGAAAATCGCCGATACAATCTCGTCTGCCGTTTTCTTCCAGTTCTGTTCCACCACCTGCTCCACGCGCTGACGCCCAAACAGCACGCCTTCCCGATTTGTCGCGTCCACAATGCCGTCGCTGAAGAACACAAACACGTCACCCGGATTTCCGCGGAACGTCAGTTGATCGTGCTCCACGGTCTCGAACAATCCCAATGGCAGACCAACCACTTCTACTCTTTCCACCTTCCCTTTGCGGCAAAGCACAGGGCGGGGAAGTCCCGAGTTCGCGATGTGCAACAGTTTCTCGTCATCGCGCCAGATCGCGTAGACCATCGTTACGTACTGCGCGTCCACGCGACGTTCGGCCAACGCCTCATTGATCAGCCGCAGCATCTCCGCCGCGCCCGGCCGCTCCGCCGAATACGATCGCAGGAAACCGCTAACCAGCGCCGCGTAAAGCGCTGCTGCCGCGCCTTTTCCACTGACGTCGCCAATTGCGATGCCGATGCACTTCGGGCAGCCCTCGTTGGTCGACGGATACTCGAGAAAGTCGTACAGGTCTCCGCCGATTGCCCGCGCCGGAATAAACTTGGCCGCCAGCTCCGCGCTTCCCAGCACAGGGCAACAGGCCGGCAACAGCCGGAACTGCAATTCACGCGCCAGCGCAAGGTCGCGCTCCAGCCTTTGTTCCTGTCGAGTGACTCGCTCGTAGAGCGTCGCATTTTCGATGGCGATTGCGATCTGTGCTGCCAACGTCGTCATCGTGCGCATGTGGTCTTCGTTGAAGAACCTGCGCTTGGTGTGCTCCAGATCCATCACTCCCAGAACTTTGCCTTTGTAGAGAAGCGGAATCGCTAGTTCCGACTTTGTCTCCGGATTCAGCTTGATGTATCGCGGATCGGTGCTCACATCCGGAACCAGGACCGGCTCTTTCGTTTGTACCGCCGCGCCAACCAAGCCTTCGCCCACCGGAATGTCGTGCTTCAGGTGAATGCTTTCCTGGAAGCGAATCGAGAACCGGTGCACCAGCTTCGTTCCGGTTGCATCCAGCAGCAGAATGCTGAACATCTGGTAGTCGATGATCCGCGTCAAGAGCTCGCCGACTCGCCGTAGCAACTCATCCACGTTCAAAATTGACGTCAGCTCGCGGCTAATCTCGTTCAACAACAGCAGCGTTTTCGCCTGTCGTGAGGTCCGCGTGTAAAGACGAGCGTTCTCGATGCCGATCGCGATCCGCGACGCAACCACCGTGAGCAGCCGAGCATGTTCTTCAGTGAAATATCCAGGCGTCGCGGCCTCGATATCAATCACCCCAATGACGCGGTTTTTGATGATCAGCGGGACCGCCAACTCCGAGCGGACGTCGGGCAAAGCCTCGATGTATCCCGTGCTTCGCCTCACGTCGTTTACAACGATCGGCTCCCGCTTCGATACAGCCTGTCCGGTGATGCCTTCGCCGACCTTGATCCGCGTTTTCTCAACCGTCTCCGGGGTGTGCCCGATTGAAAATCGGAACCGCAGCTCCTGTGTCTTGTCATTGACCAGCAGGATCGCGAAAATTTCGTAATTGATGACCCTTTTGATGAGTTCGGCCACTCGCTTCAGGATCGTGTCCAGATCGAGGGTGCTGTTCACCACGTCGGCGACGTCGAGTAAGAACGACTCTACGCCTGCGGCGGTGGCTGTGATTTGCTGGATTGAGCTCATTCGCGACGCACCATGATACCAGCCGCATTTTCGCCTCCCGAAACGGGCCGTGTGGAAAAGGAAAACCAGCGGTTCAGTCCTACAATATCGTTTATGTTGAATTCTGATTCGGCTAAACTCCGGAGTTGTTGAACCCGATGTCGCTGCAACTGCAGCTGGAATCATTCATGCTCCGAATTTTCTGCGTTGCTCTTCTTCTCATTTCCAGCGTTACAGCTCAGGTGAAATTCGCCAGCTTTGCCCGTCCACAGCGTCCTTCACGACCGGACAATCCTTGGCAACTCGTCTGGAGCGACGAATTTAACGGCAACGACGGGTCGCTGCCTGACTCAACCAAGTGGGCGATGGAAACTGGTAATTGGGGTTGGGGCAACAACGAACTTGAGTACTACACCAGTCGAGCGGTCAACGCTCAGCAGAAGAGCGGCAATCTGGTCATCACGGCACTGAAGGAAAATTACGGCGGAAGCGCTTACACCTCGGCGCGTCTCAAGACGCAGGGCCTCTTTGAGCACACCTACGGGCGCGTCGAAGCCCGTATCAAACTGCCCTTCGGACAGGGCATCTGGCCTGCATTCTGGATGCTCGGCGCCGATATCGGCACGAATCCGTGGCCTGCGTGCGGCGAAATCGACATCATGGAAAACATCGGCCGCGAGCCGTCGATTATCCACGGCACCATTCACGGTCCCGGCTACTCAGGCGGAAGTGGCATTGGATCAGCCTCGACCTTGCCTTCTGGCAGATTTGCCGATGACTTTCACGTTTACGCCGTCGAATGGGCGCCAAACGAAATAAAATTCTGGGTAGATAACACCCTCTACGCCACGCGCACGCCAGCCGATCTTCCCGCCGGTAAGACGTGGGTGTTTCAACACAATTTCTTTATTCTTCTGAACGTGGCGGTTGGCGGATATTGGCCAGGCAATCCCGACGGCACAACAACTTTCCCGCAGACCATGCTCGTGGATTACGTTCGCGTCTACGACAAGAAGCCCTCTTAAGCGGGGAAGACAATACTGGATATTAAGCCGAGGCGGCTTCCTCCCAGGCAGGCTGCGGACGTCCCAGCGCTGCCCACACGATGTAATCAATTGGCGTGGTCTGCGCGCCCAGTTGCCGTAGCAACGTCGCCACTTGCGCCCGATGATGCAGGCTGTGCATGGTCGCCTGCATGAGTGCCTCGTAAACCTTCGGCTGGAAGTTCGGGAACCACGGCACATTCACGTGGTCATTGAGATGGCTTTCGCGCATTTTCGCCAAGTACGCTTCCGTGCTCTCATGGAATCGCCGGAACGATGCCCTCAACTCCATTTGTTCCATCTCGCGCTGCAACTCCTCGCGTGTGAGAGGCTCACCTTGCACTGCCGACACGAAGAACCGTTGCACCACATGAATATGGTTCAGCAGTTCCAGGACCTTCTTGTCGTTATGCGATGCCGGAGTCGCAGATACAAACTTCCATACTTCGGCGTTGGCCCAGGCATTGTGTCCGAAGAGATCTCGAATCATCGGCAGCATCTACTTCTCCGGCGAGAGCACGCATACATCTGGCAAATTCCGGTAGCGCTCGGCGTAGTCGAGTCCATATCCCACGACAAACTCGTCCGGAATCTCGAAGCCAACATAGTCTCCGCGCACTTCCGTTACGCGACGGGATATCTTATCGAGCAGCGCCGCGATCTTGAGCGACTTCGGCTTGTGGTTCTGGAACTGTTTCAGCAGGAAGCTCAGCGTCAACCCTGTGTCGAGGATGTCTTCGACGATAATGACGTTCTTGCCCTCAAGCGATTGGTCAACGTCCTTGATTAGTTTAACTTCGCCGCTTGACTGCTTGCCGCTGCCATAACTCGACACGCTGATGAAGTCGAACGTCGCGTCCAATTTCACCTGTCGCGCCAGGTCACTGAGGAATATGGACGCGCCCTTCAACACGCCAACGAACAGGATTGTTTCGCCGGCATAATCGTGCGTGATGCGCTCCGCCAACTCCGCCACTCGCTTCGCGATCTGCTCGCGCGATATCAATACCCGAAGCCCAGCCTGCACCGCCGATGTCTGCATGCGCACAGGATAGCAGCAACCCATCCGTTCTCACCAACAACTAACGACTACAACCACAAACGTTGTTTTAGAATTCCTCCTGCAAGGAAAGACCATGGACCTGAAAGGCATCAAGCTTACCTGGCTCGGACACGCTGCGTTCCGCGTTGTCACCCCAAAAGGTACAACCGTCATCATCGACCCGTGGATCATGCAGAACCCGATGACGCCCGAGTCCGAGAGGGACGTCAAGAAGTGCGACATTATGCTCTGCACGCACGGTCACGGCGACCATATCGGCGACGCCGTTACTATCGCCAAGAAACACAATCCTAAGATCGTCGGCATCTTCGAACTCTGCCTATGGCTGCAGAAGAAGGGCGCGCAACAAATCTCGCCCATGAACAAAGGTGGCACGCAGCAGGTCGGCGACATACAGGTCACGATGGTTCACGCTGTCCACAGCTGCGGAATTCAGGATGACGACGGATCCATCATCTATGGTGGCGAAGCCTGCGGTTACGTAATCACCTTTGAGAACGGGCTCAAGCTCTATCACGCCGGCGACACCGCGGTTTTCTCCGACATGGCGATCATTCGCGACCTCTACGCACCCGACATCGCTTGTTTGCCAATTGGCGATCATTTCACCATGTCGCCAAAGGAAGCCAGCTACGCTTGTAATCTGCTGCGCCCGAAGGCCGTAATACCCATGCACTTCGGCACGTTCCCCATGTTGACAGGCAAACCATCGCAGTTAAAGGAACTGGTCGCGGATCTTGGAGTGCAAGTGCTGGAGTTGAAACCGGGAGAAACAGCGTAAACAAGTAATTAGTAGTTAGTTGTTAGTATTTGGTAGGGGCACGAATGCACTCCACGACCAAATACCAATCACTAATTACTAACTGCTACTTGCTAATTGCTGAGTGCTGATTTCTAACTATGACCAAGTTCAATCAATCCAACTATCCCGACGCGCACACTATCACTGGAACTGAAGTCGAGAACTATCTCTACGCGATGCTGCCTGAGCGCAACCCTGTACTCGCCGAGATGGAGAAGCAAGCGATCGAACGCCACATTCCGATCGTTGGTCCCGTCGTTGGGCGCTTCTTCCAGCTGCTGGTTCAGATGACCAGTGCGAAGACCGTATTCGAACTCGGTTCTGCCATCGGATATTCGACCATCTGGTGGGCACAAGCAGTCGGTGAAAACGGCAAAGTGTATTACACCGATGGTTCTGCCGAAAAGGCGAAAGAGGCGCGTGGATACTTTGATCGCGCCAGCCTTTCCGACCGCATATCGGTCAATGTCGGTGATGCCATCGAAGTGCTCTCCGAACAGAAGCAGCAGTTCGACATTGTCTTCTGCGATATCGACAAGGAAGACTACCCGCGAGCGTTGCGCATGGCTAAAAACTTCGTCCGTCCCGGCGGCCTCTTCGTTGCCGACAACGTGCTATGGAGCGGAAGAGTCGTCTATGCTGCCGGCAATCCTGAGGTTAAAACTGATCCGCAACATCACACCAAACAAATCGTGGAGTTCAACCGGTCGCTCTACAACTCGCCAGACTGGTATACCGTGATCTTGCCGGTCCGCGACGGCGTGTCGGTGTCGAGGAGAATCGGCCAATAACCAGTTAGTAACTTATCGGTTAATGAGCGTGTTTCCGTACGGTCTCGGACCGATTTGGTGCTTGTGAATTAACTCCCGCGTGATAGATAATGCAGCCGCTTTGGGGCGGCTATGAAACCTCTTCTCCTGGTGTTGTTCCTCATCGGGTGCGCCTTGTCGCAAGAGAAATCCCGCTTCACCAGTTCTCCGACAAAGACGCCACAGCCAATCGTCGAGTCACGCGATTCGCACACGACACAGCTGTTTTCGAATGCTCAGGCTCGCGTCGTCCGCATCGATCTCGATGCCAAGGCCTCCACCGAAATGGCTCGTCATCCGCACGACTTCATCCTCGTCTCGCTTGGCGATAACGATTTCGAACTGGCTGGTCCAGCTAACTCCGTTCCATTTTCGTTGAAGAACGAAGACACGCAGGTGATCACCGGCAACTGGCCGCACAAGGTCGTCAACAAATCCTCGCATCCGCTGCACCTGATCGAGGTCGAGGTCGTGAAGGGCATTGCGCCGGATCGAGCCCTTTGTGGACTGAACGGTTCATCCTGCATTTCAAGCAAGTTTGCCTACAACGACAACGAGAAGTACGTGATGAGCGTGCTGTTCGAAACGCCGACAATCAAGGTCGGCAAAATCGAGATCGACGCCAACTCTGGAATGCCCGAGCACGGTCATACATCTTCTCATCTGATGGTCGCACTAACCGATGAGCAACTGACCAATTCCGTTGTCGGACAGGGAAGTTCGGCTATCGAAGGTCACCCCGGCGACGCGCAATGGCTCGCAGGCGATATGGTGCACAAGCTCACAAATCAAGGATCGGGTCGAGCTCGATTTCTTACCATCGAGTGGAAGTAGAAATCTCTGAAACTTGCGATCAGAAAAACTGATCGATCCACAAAATTAATGAGTCGCTTGCCAGCACCCTAAATCTACTAGCGAGTATTGGTCTGCTGGCGCGCTTTTCGGCGCGTTGTCCCTTGCTCATGCACATACAACAGAGAAAGGAATTGCCATGCCTCTTCCGACCGACAAGAAGCGACTCGATCTCAGCGAAAACCTACTGGAGGCTTTCGATAACGTAAACGGCGGCGCTCATCCGGGATTCCGTCCAGCGCACGCAAAAGGCGTGATGCTGACGGGGATTTTCCGGCCAAGTGCTGAAGCATCGAAGCTGACTCGCGCTCCGCACATGCAGAAGGATACGCCGGCCACGGTAAGATTCTCCGATTTCGCCGGCATTCCGACTATTCCCGATAATGCTCAGGAAGCGAGTCCTCGCGGATGCGCCATTCGCTTTCATCTTGGCGAGCATTCACACACCGACATTGTGTCCCACTCGATCGATGACTTTCCGGCGCGAACGGCGGAAGAGTTCGGACAGTTCCTGGCTGCGGTTGCTGCGACCACGCCCTCGCAGCCGCATCCGAATGCGATCGAGGCGTTCCTCGGAACTCATCCGCATGCGCTGCAATTCGTGCAGGCGCCGAAGCCATTTCCTACGAGCTTCGCGCACGAATCGTTCTTTGCGGTTTCGGCTTTCAAATTCACAGCGGCGGACGGCCATATCCAGTTCGGCCGCTATCGGGTTGTTCCTGTCGCGGGTAGTGAACACTTTTCGGCCGAGGAGGCCGGGGCCCAATCCGCAGATTATCTCTTCGACGAACTTGAGCAGAGGATTTCCCGCGGACCGGTGAAGTTCCAGTTGGTTGTGCAGCTAGCGGAGGCTGGCGATGTGACGAACGATTCGACGGTGCGCTGGCCTGAGTCGCGCAAACAAATCATCATCGGTGAACTCGTGCTCACGGAAATCGCATCGAGTAACGACGCAGAGAAGCGGCGGATTATCTTCGACCCGATTCCGCGTGTCGACGGAATCGAACAGTCGGCGGATCCGCTGTTTGAGCCACGGGCCGACCTTTATCTACTCAGCGGACGACGTCGCAGAGAAGCGGACACGGAAGCAGCGACAGCGAAAGCGTCGTAATTTCCCGAATTGATACGGCGCGAACAGGATTGTTCGCGCCCGGATCCGCTTCCGCGAGCCACCCCCCGGGGGTATCCGGGTCTCTGAAATCAAGGACTTAAGGTGGTACTTTCGAGCAAGGTCCCTAAAATCAGTTGGTTGCGAGGAAAGTTCCGGGAATCAGTATTTTACGGGCATTACTTTAAGTAAGTACCAGCTTGGCGTTCCGAAACGGGCGGGTTTTGATTTTCAAAGATCTGGTTTGCTGCCTGGGAATGTCCCTATTGTCAGGATAGCTAATCGGGTTGGGGACTCGGCCAAATTGGCGAAAATAAATTTCCGATGACAATCAGGGAATTCGTCACTTGGCGGTTGCGAAGGCAGTACTTCGGCTTTCGTCCGATTTTTGTTTCGCCCCCATGATCATCAACCACAGCATGAAGGCCTGCTCACCGAAGTGAAGCGGTCGCATCCACCGGGAGACGACGGCGTCGTACTGAGGCAGAACGAGCGCTGTAAGGCTGTTAATGGGAAAAGCGAAGCAATTCGCCAGCAATGCCCATCCGAGGATGCGCGGAAGAAAGCCGGACCGGATAACCAACAGACCGAGCGGAAACAACCAGAGACCCCAGAATATTCCGGCAACATCGAAGCCGTACCCGTGCAGATTGAGAAAGAGCATGGCCAGCGCATCGCGATGAGGTTGATCAAATAAGGATAGGGAACCCGTTCCATGTACCAGAACGAGCGCAGCGATGGTGTTCAATTCATTCAGAAAGGCTATCGGGATGGCAACCAGAATCAGGGTCAGCATCCACAGGGCCTGTCGCTGATTGACAGACTTAAACAGGTCGTAAAGGGCAAGAGCAGCAAAGACGAAGAGAGCTTCCCCGAGCAAGTTCCCAGCGATGGCGAGGCGGTAGAGAGTTTCTGACGCGAGGATGTTGTGGGAGGTAGCCGCTGCATTTCCGTTCACGATGAGTCTATTGGGAACGTAGATAAGGGCGAAAACGCCCAGTGCTGAAGCGAGGACATAGAGAAGACCTGCTAACCTACCGGGGTTCCTGAGGAAAGCCATACATCCTCCCGTGCAGTGAGCTTAGATACGAGAGGAAGGTGGAAATAGTTCACTGGGTGGGACCCACACGCACGGGCAGAGCAGTCCAAGTTAAACAAAACACCCACGGCATTTGCCGTGGGTGTTTTTTCTACTCATGTTTTCTCGTTAGCGAGGCAAGCTCAAGCGCTGTCTCGGTTGCTGCGGCTGACCGTCGGCTGAAGGCGCAGCGTTCTGCTGCTGCATCGCCGTCAATTCGTTGCGGCGGTACTTGGGTTCCACGACGTATCCGCGAATGTGGTCTTTGCTGATGCCGTTGATAACGATCTGGATCGGCATCTCGCTATCCGCGGAGTAGAAGGTAGTCGGCTCATAGATGTTCACGTGCTTCTTGGTAAGCGAGCGATCGTCAACCATGAGTTCGAGGTCGGCGTACTGATGCTTGTCGTTCGCCTTGCGCAGCTTGATTCCAACCGAGCCTTTGTTCACGAACTGCTTTCCTTTGTAGATGTCGAACTCGAAGTAGTTCTTTTCACCTTTACGCTGCAGGGCAACGAGTTCCCCGTGGGTGCGAGCGATCGAGTCGCCCAGCTCCGTCTTCGCGCCGTTCAAAGCATTCGTCAGGTCGCTACGAGTAGAGTCAATCGCCTTACCCTGAGCGTCGATAGCCTTGTTCTGGGCGTCGAGCTGCTCCTGCATCTTCTTCCAGCGCGGATCGTCACGGCGAATCTTCGCGCGATGACGGACCGTGTGGCGTGCCGCTGTCGGGCGTGCCGAAGGCTTTGCATAGGAGTAGCCGGCTTCCGCGTCGGGCTGCGCTTGCGGTGCGGGCTTGGGAGCCGTAAGCTCGTTTAACTTGGCGGTTAGCTGTTCGATCTGGGCGTTGGTGCTCTTGAGCGACGCCATCATTTGGGCGTTCTGGTCGGTCGCATCCTTGGCGACACTGTGCTCGTGAACGGAATACGCGCCGGCGCCGCAAACGGCGAGCGCAACTACCAACAGCGCTGCCTGGAAGCGAAACTTAGGCGAGAAGGTCTCCTTCCCGCGAACGGGTTCTTCTTCTGGGAGCGGTTCGTACATAAGTCCTCCGATGTGGCCGCTCAAATAGAGTGCAAGCTGATTACCACCGGGAGAACCTGTCTAAGTCATTGTTCCAACGAGAGTTCCTGCGGACGAGCGCAGGCCTGTGGATGACATTTCCTGGCCAGAATTGCACGATCTGGGAAGAACGGACACGGTAATCAAAAGTTCATTGGCTGATAGATAGTCCAGCCGCGCTGTCGCGCGATGTCCTGGAGATCCGGATTCGGATTGATCACATAGGGCACTTTGGCTAGTTCCAGCATGGCCAGATCCCAGCGGGAATTGCCGAAAACGGCGTCCGGCAACTGCTTGATGATTTCGCGAATGGCCTTGGCTTTTCCTTCCCCAGAGGGCATGTGGACGATGGTTCCTGTCGCGCATCCGTTTTCGCGGCCTACGCAGGCGGCAATGACGTGGTCGGGGCGAATTCCAAACTGCTCGACGCCGGCGGTGACGACCCAATCATTGGTGGAAGAGATGGCCCAGAGTTCGCAGCCGTTCTCGATGAGGCGATGGGTGAGCACATTCATCTCGGGGAAGATGCCTCCGGCGATCACTTCGGGGAAGAACTCCCGGGCGGCGCGCTCAAGCACATCGCAAGACATGCCGCGATGCATGGTGACCATTTCGCCGCACATATCATCTTCGCTGACGCGGCCATCGCGATACTGCTGGTAGCGGGCGCGCATGGCGTCGGCAATTTCGCGGGAGACGATACCGCGTTCCATCTCCCAGTTGAAGAACCGTTCGCCGGAGTCGGCCTTCCAAAGCGTGCCGTCGCAGTCGAACACCGCGAGTTTCGGACGGCGATCAAGGACGGATTGAACAAATTTCTCGGCGGCGTCAGTAAGACGGGGGGCAACTTGAGACTGAGTCATCGGGTAACGGAGAACTCCGGGGAAGCAATCAGGCGTTCGTAATCCTGAGGCGTATCAATATTCATGGTAACGAACGGATCGGAGACAGGCACGTAAGCAACGCGTGACTGGTTAGCGTGAACGATATCACGAGCGGTGCTGTCGACTGGCGCATCGAGGAACGCGCCGATCATTTCGCGGCCGACTACGATCGGGTGGCCGTGATAGCCTGCGGACTCCGGTACGACGGCCCACATGTCGTGTTCGACAAGAGTCAGGAACTGGCGCTGCAGGTGATTCACAGTTTCCGGACGCGCAGGTGGGCGGTCGACCAAGGTGATGATGGCGGCGTCGCGCCCGCGGTTAAGGACTTCCTGCAAACCAATCTGCAGGGAACTGAACTGTCCGCGCTCCGGTTGCGGGTTCCGAACCAGATAAGCCGCGTTTGCATCCACGACTGGCTGCAGCTCATTCACAAGCCCCCCGGCAACGACGATGACCATGTCGGAGTAATTGTTGAGTACCTGGATGGCAGCGCTCAGGAAGGTTCCGCGCCGCCAGGGAAGCAGGGCTTTGGGGCGTCCCATGCGGGAGGACTCGCCGGCAGCTAGTATGACTCCGCAAAATGCAGGGGCGCGTTTCACGATAAAAGCTTAGCAGAGGCAGTGCTGCTGGCGTGTGATAAGCGTTACAGACAGCAGGAATTATGGAACTTACGGTTATTCTGTAACGATAGAGGACAGATTGCATTTATCAGTTTGAAAGGCTTCAAGGACTATGGAAATAACAGTCAATCACCTGGGAGATGTACAGTTTGAGATCAAGGCGCGGCAGCATACTGTGATCAGCGATCAACCATCGGACAACGGTGGTTACGACGAGGGGATGACACCACCGGAACTGATGCTGGCATCTTTGGGATCGTGTGCGGGCTTCTATGCGGCGGCATACCTGAAGAAACATAACTTGGCCACGGTTGGAACTAAGGTGCGGGTTACGTGCGACAAGGTGAAGCCGCCCGCGCGCCTGGATAATTTCCGGATCGAGGTGGAAGTGCCGGTGGAACTGGATGAGAAGCATCGTGCCGGTGTGATGGACTCGGTACACCGTTGCCTGATTCACAACACTTTGCTGCAGCCGCCGAAGATTGAGATCGCGATTCAGACGACGGTGTCCGCGTAGTAGTGTCTCCGTTCCTTCTGAAGGCGTTAAGGCACCCCTGCGACCTCTTAGCGGCTAGCCTCTCAGGCTAGCCGTTTTTCATTCTTCCCCATTTGAAACGTTTGTGGCATTCCTTTCATCTACAGAGAACCTGATGGATGTTGCGCTGGAGAATTCGAAGCCGCGCAACTGGGCCCTTATTGCCCAGCTTGGGGTGGTGTTCGTCCTGATCGAAGGCGCCCTGTGGACACGGGGTGTCACCCAAAATTATTGGTTCCTGGCCGCATTGACGGCTCTCATCGTGAGCGTACTGTTCACGAATCCGCGAGCGAATGAGTTGGGGGTCGGCTTTCGGGGGATGGTTGGCGCCTCGATTGCGATTCCGATTGCGCTGGCCTTTTCCGCCATGACGATCTGGGTAGCGTGGGAAGTTGGAACCCTGCGACTGGTGAACGGAACGATCAGCGTACCCTGGCATTCCTTGTTTTACGCGATCTGGGCGCTTGAGCAGGAGTTCATCCTGAACGCGTTCTTCTACCGGCGATTCGAGTGGCTCATGGGTAGGACGACAGGTTCGCTTGTCGTAACCGCCCTGCTGTTCTCGCTGGTGCATCTGCCGAACCCGGTGCTGGTCCCGGCGACATTTGTAGGCGGGCTGTTCTTTGTCGCGATTTTCCGCCGGTTTCGGAATATTTACCCGCTGGCGATCGCACACGCAATCCTTGGCCTGACCGTTGGCATGGCTTTCCCCGATCACCTGATCCGGCACATGCGCGTGGGGATCGGGTTCATCTACTTCCATATGCGTGGTTAGTTCCTGACAGCAATTTGTCCCACAACTCTTAACCAGGGCGATTGACAAGCTGGGCGCAGGAGTTCGAAGATAGTAAGTATTTACTTACTATGTCTACGACTACCCATGTAAGGATCGCCGCGGAGGACCGGCGTCAGCAGATTGTGGACGTCGCCCGCGAGCTATTTGCTAGCCGCGGATTCGAAGGTACGACCACGCGTGAACTGGCAGAACATGCCGGTATCAACGAAGCATTGATTTTCCGCCATTTCCCCAGCAAAGAAGAGCTGTACTGGGCCGTGTTGCAGAACATGATCGACATGCGCGGCACCAAGGACCGTCTGCGCGAACATGTGAATGCTGGCCTTTCGGAAAGCGAAACTCTAACCGCCGTGGCACAGGACATTCTGAATCGCAGCGTTCTTCTGACGCGGTTGCTGTTCTACAGTGTGCTCGAGAAGCACGAGCTGTCGGACCGGTTCTTCTCGACGCACGTGATCGCGTATCACGAGATCCTGGCGGAGTACATTCGGAAAGGAATTGCTGCGGGACGTTTCCGGAAGATGGACCCGCTGTTGGCGGCAAGGGCGTTCATCGGAATCTTCAGCTATCACTTTCAAATCCAAGAGCTGTTTGGCGGGAAAAATCATCAGAAATTCGAGTCGAAGGACGTGATTCAGCAGCAGGTGGATATTTGGCTGGAGGGCATGAAGCCCCGCGTCGTAAAGCAGCAGCCACGGCCTCGGCGTTCCAGCAAGTTGGCAACTGAGAAAGCAGCGACAAGATGAGAAGCAATCATAAGAGGTTGGCAGTTTCGCTTTTGGTGGGGACGCTGGCAGTCATTTCGGCGTGTTCGAAAGAAAAGCCTAAGCCGCAGGGACGGCCCACGTTGCCGGTATCGGTTGCGGCGGTAGCGCAGCGCAACATACCAGTACAGGTAACGGCCATAGGCACGGTGGAACCTTACTCAACCGTACAGGTCAAGACGCAGGTAACAGGGCAGCTGACGGGCGTTTATTTCAAGGAAGGCGACGACGTAAGGAAGGGTCAGTTGCTCTTCACGCTCGACAAGCGTCAGATCGAAGCTGACCTGAAGAAGGCGGAAGGCCAGCTTGCTCGAGATGAAGCCTCACTGGCGAACGCGAAAGCTCAGGCATCGCGCTACGAAGCACTGTTCAAGCAGGGAATCATTTCGCGCGAGCAGTATGAGGCGCAGCAGACAAACCAGGACACCTACGGCGCCGCCGTGGATGCGGACAGAGCTGCCGTGGAGAACGAGAAAGTCCAGCTTACCTATACGTCTATCTACTCGCCGATCGACGGTCGAACCGGAAACCTGATCGTCCACCAGGGGAATATGGTCAAGGCGAACGACTCCATCGCGCTGGTGGTGATCAACAAAGTGGAGCCGGTGTACGTGACGTTCTCGGTTCCGGAGAAGCAACTCTCGGAAATCAAACGGTTCAATGCACAAAAGCAACTGCCGGTGCAGGCGATGATTGCAGGCGATCCCAAGCCAGCGGTAGGGAAGCTGTCTTTCATTGACAATGGTGTGGACACAGCCACGGGAACGATCAAGCTAAAGGGCGAATTTGCAAATGCAGATCGCCGCTTGTGGCCCGGCTCGTTTGCTGACGTCTCGCTGACGCTTACGAACCAACCGAATGCCCTGGTTATTCCGACCGCCGCGTTGCAGAACGGGCAGCAAGGGCAGTACGTGTTTGTGGTGAAGAACGATAAGACGGTCGAGATGCGGAACGTCGCGGTAGATCGCACCGATGACAAGACGTCGGTGATCAGTTCCGGGCTACAGGCTGGAGAGACGGTCGTGACCGATGGACAGGTGCGGCTGACGCCCGGAGCTAAAGTAGAAGTCACGAATAAGCCGGTATCGGCTTCCGACCAGGCCCCAGCAGTAACGACCTCACAAGGTAGCGGTTCATGAACTTAGCGGAAATTTTTATTCGTCGGCCCATCATGACCACGCTGGTCATGATCGCTTTCCTGTTCTTTGGGTTGGTGGCGTATACGTCGCTGCCAGTGAGCGACTTGCCGAACGTCGACTTTCCGACGATTTCGGTAAGTGCCAGTCTGCCGGGTGCGAGTCCGGACAC
>DASTGW010000066.1:0-3310 GCA_035718705.1 Terriglobales bacterium
ATGCCGATCAGGAAATCATTTGCCGTGGGAATGTACGAGTAGCCGACGCGATCCAGACGGCGCACGATCAAGAAGACATAGAGCGCAACGTCCGCCAGGTAGAGCTTGGGAATACTCCCGAGTCCGGGATACGGCCAGGCACCGGAGAACACGCGCAGTTCCAGCACGAGTGCGATGCCGAAGAGAATGACGAAGTCCTGCCAGGTGAACTTCTGCTCCGGCTGCGTGAACTCGATGAGCGCGGAGCAGGCGACGGGAAGCAGAGCGAGGCCGGCAAAGTAGTTCCAGTGGAACTCGTGCCGCGGGATCGAGAAGAAGAGATAAGGAAGCGCGAGAGCGGCGGGAGCGAGAACTCTCGTTACAACGGAGTTCAATCTGTTTCGTAAGAAAGCGTCAGCGCCGAAGCCGAAGAACCACAGTACCGCCAGCAGCAGTGCGAAGCAGGTGAAGGCGGAACCGATGTGTCCGCCTAAAGTCTTCGCGAGGCCGAAGGCGGCGACCTGCGTCCAGAAGCCGTAGAGCAGGACGCCAAATAGCGAAGAAGCGATGATGGTGCGGCGCAGCGGCATGGCGACCTATTGTGTCAATAAATCATGCCGCCGCGCAGCATATCCGTCGGGCAGGTCCAGGAGTTTAGCTGGCCCGCTCGTTGTCCAGGTATTCGTCAGGAACGTCGTCTTCCGGCACTTCGCGGGTGGTGACTTCAGCAACGTCGGCGTCCGGTGCGTCTTCCACGCCTTGAATCACGCTGGCCTCGAAAGCGTTTCCCTCTTCCACCAGTTCTTCTACGCTTTCAGAGTCAGCATCGGAAACATCGGAGATCTGCTGCAGGTCGCCGGACTGTCCGGCGGAATCGGGACCGTAATCTTCATGATCGCGCTTGTTTGAGTTGGGCATCGTCGCCTCCAGCAGAATGAGATGCGCGAATCCGTGGGACTGGTGAAAAGGATTTTGGAAAGAAAGATCTATTGGCCGAAGGCCTGGGCACGGGCGACGGCGGGCGAGAGCACTCCGCTCTGCTCCTGCATGCGGCGTGCCTTGAGCATGGCTTCGACGATCTCGTATATGCGGTCGTTGGTACAAACTTCGTAGTAAAGGCGGTCGGTCCAGTGTTTTACCCCGAAATCGGCGCTCACGCGGGGTGTGCGCCCTTCCCGGACCACGATGCGGTGAAATACATCGGTGGAGACGGGCACCAACCCGCTGTAAAGGCGAACGGGTTCTTTGCCCCAGTAAGTAGGAAGCTCGATCTCGAACAACTCCAGCGAAATTTCGTTACTCAGTTTCTGGAAAGCTTCAGCGCTGATGTGGATGCCGCCAACATTGAAGCGCATCAGGAATTCGTCGGGGCTGCCGCCGGTATCGGCGTCGTCCACGGTCTGCACGCTGTAGACGTTGAAGAGACCGCCCGGTTGAGCGAACACCTTGCGGGCGCCCTTATTACAGGAAGCCAGGCGATCGCTCTCGTTGAGTGCGCCGGAGATCATGATGCGATGCTCGCCGTCCATGAGGTACATGGGGGCGGTTTCCTGGTAGCAGATGCCGATTCCTAATTCAAGTGAAGGCAGGTTCGACTTTTCCGATTGCTCGTTGTACGCGCGGACGATCGAAACCATCTCGCGGGCAAGGACCGCGGTTTTCGCCACGCCTACGCCACGCTCGCCTTCATGCTCGAAGAGCGCGAGGATGACCGCATCGCCTTCAATGAACACCTTCGTCGCCTGGTACTTCGGCAGCAACTTATTAACTGGGTCGTAGAAGTTCAGCGAGAAGTACGACGCCGGATTGAGCCCGCGTTCAAATAGTGTGCGGGTCAAGAAGGTACTGTCGCGGATGTCGGCCTTGAGGATGATGTGGTGATTGACGCGATCCTCGGCCGGCTTCTGCTCTTCCGGAAGCAGGAACTCGTAAAGGGTGCGGTTGATCTCGGAGAGATGACGCAGCTTGTCACTACTGATGACCGAGACCATGTCCATCGCAGAGTTGAGAACGTCGAGGCGGCGCAGGTCGCGGTGATAACGCATGAAGTCGCGAAGGAAGCGTCCGGAGATGCGTGCCTTGTCCTGTCCGCGATAAGAGCCGACGCGCTTCACTGCGTTTTGGAAGTTGGTGGCCGACAGCTTGTTCTGCTCGGCGAGGAGCGTTTCCACGCGGGAGCGTTCGCTCTTCGAGACGAGCGCATTCTTCAACTGCTGGCCGTGAATTGTTGCGCCGTATTCCGGCAGCAGAGGAACGATTTCGTAAGCGGCGATCAGATGTTCGAGCACGCCTTCTCGCTCGAGCGTCTGTCCGAAGTTATCGAGGATGATCTTCTGCACTTTGCCCAGGCTAGTGCTTTCTTCAGGTGAGCCATTAGCCACCAGTTCCTGCGCGTTCTCCGGGCAGGCCAGCAGCGCGTCGGCATCTTCGTCAGTGACGGCGAGCTTCACGTTGCGAAAGTATTCGCGGGCGATTTCCAGCAGGCGAGGGTAGCGGTCGGGATCGCGATCAAAGTTGCCGAACATCAAGTAGTGGTCGGCGTTCAACATTTCGTCGCGCCCGTTGTCGCTGAAGACCAGCGGATTGATGAACAGATCGTAGCCCGGCAGTTCGGCGGTTCCGAACAACGAACGCCGCATGCGGACGAGAGATTCTTTCTCTACTTCGCGCAGAGTGTGGAACAGCTCTTCTCCAGCCTTGCGAAGGACATTCTTCTTGGCTAACTGGAATCCGACGGTGCGCTCGCGCAGTTCCATACCGCGTTGATTCGCCATCTGGCGCGGGCCATCAAAAGCTTTCACGCGAGTGCGAAGGCGCTCGAGGGTAGCGTTATATTGCTCACCCAACTCGGTGCGGAGCAGTTTGAGTACGGCGATGCGCGCCAGCAGGTCGAGCGAGATGTTGTCTTCGGCCTTGGCTCGATTGAGTGACGCAATAAGCAGATCGCTCAGCCGTCGCTTAAATTCGTTGGCATCCGGGGCGGCCGGGCGCGAAGGCTTGAGTTGGCCGACGCGCAACGAGGAGTCTTCAGAGCGGGCGAGGATGTCTTCGATTTGCCCGGCCTTGGCGACCAGTCGCGAAAGATGCTGCCGTGCCGTTTCCAGGAAGCTGGGGCTGATCCAGACGTCGTAGCGAACGTTGTCCACGCCGGCGACTAGCCCCAGCAGATCGATCGATGGCGTATAGGATTTCAAGTCGAACTGGTTGGCCAGCTCGGCGAGGTTCTCGCGTTTGATAAAAGAAAACGCCATCAGCGGGAACAAGGCGCAAAACTACAGAAGGAAGGCTACTACTTTGGGGTAACCGACGCATGTTACGGAAGTTTGGGAAA
>DASTGW010000067.1:0-7613 GCA_035718705.1 Terriglobales bacterium
ACCGTGCTCAAGAATTACAACCCCACGCAGGACACCACGCCCACCTACTTCCAGACTCTCGTCTCGGCGCAGACGAAGCGGGATATCGAGTGGTTCTTCGACGATTGGGTTTACCGCGACCGCGGCCTTCCCGATTTCAAAATTGTCTCTGCTGCGCCCCGTGAAACGCTGAACAACCAGTATGTTGTCGCGGTCACCGTCGAAAACTCCGGCAAAGCTGGTGGAGAAGTCTCGGTTCGAGTACCCACTACCACCGGCGACAAAACCGCCCGCCTGTTGGTTCGTGCCGGACAAAAAGAAATCACGCGCATCTCCGTCGCCGGGAAGCCCATCGAAGCTACGGTTAACGACGGAAGCGTCCCCGAAAGCGACACCACCAATAACGGCTTCAGCCTGGTGAAGTAGCAGCCGCTTTCGGCTGAGGCGTACAATCGCCGTTTCGTAGTCGACCACAGCATGAGGTGAAAGATTGGCCTACATTCAATTCCTCGGTGCGGCAGGCACGGTTACCGGCTCCAAGCATCTCGTCAACACCGCCGACGATGAAGGCGGCAAGCAAGGTTTCCAGGTTCTCATCGATTGTGGTCTCTTTCAGGGACCGAAGGAGTGGCGTGAGCGCAACTGGCAGGCGCCTCCGGTTCCACCCCACGAGATCGATGCCGTCATCCTCACGCACGCCCATCTCGATCACTCCGGATGGATCCCGCGTCTGGTAAAAGCCGGATACCAGGGACCGATTTACGCTACTCCCGCCACGATCGATCTCTGTTCCATCCTGCTCCCCGATTCCGGTCACCTGCAGGAAGAAGATGCGGCCTTTGCCAACAAGAGAAAGTCGTCCAAGCACGACCCCGCTCTGCCTCTTTACACCTTTGATGAAGCGCAGCAATCATTGAAGCAGTTTCAGCCTGTCGACTTCGATCAGCTCAAGCAACTCCGTCCAGACTTCGGCTTTCGTTTCGTTCGTGCCGCGCACATCGTCGGATCATCCATGGTGGAGATTAACCTCAGCGCCAATGGCAAAAATGAACGCCTTATGTTCACCGGCGATATCGGACGCGTTCGCAACGCAGGCACCGCTCCTGGCAAAGTTGTTCACTATGGACCAGTCGAAGGCCAAAGCGCTGACGTGCTGGTGATGGAATCTACTTACGGCAATCGCGAGCATCCCAAGAACGATCCGCGTCCGGAATTAGCTAAAGCAATTACGGAAACCGTAAAGCGTGGTGGAAGCGTTGTCGTTCCTGCCTTCGCCGTCGAACGCACACAAAAATTTCTCTTCGTGCTGAAAGAATTGATGGAGTCAGGTCAGATTCCGAAGGTGCCCGTTTTTGCGGATAGCCCCATGGCCATTCAGGCTGTGAACATCTTCCTGAAACACACCGAAGAGTTCAACGACGAAACCAAGCGGCTCGTGCAGAAATACGGTTCGCCGCTTACCTGGGATGGCTTCACTTTCGCCCGCACCCCCGAAGATTCCAAAAAGATCAACGACATCAAGTACCCTTGCATCATCGTCTCTTCGAGTGGCATGGTTGCCGGTGGACGCATCCTTCATCACCTGCTGCTCCGTCTGCCCGATCCTCGCAACCTCGTGCTCTTCATCGGATTCCAATCGCCGGGCACCCGCGGATTCACCATCAAGAGCGGTGCCAAGGAAGTGAAAATCTTCGGCGAGATGGTCCCGATTCGTGCCCAGATCGCCGCCTTCGAGCAATTCAGCGATCACGCCGATACCGGAGAACTCCTCGAATGGCTCGCTACCTTCAAGGACAAGCCGAAGGAAACCTACCTTGTGCATGGCGAGCCTGATGCAGCGCACATGCTTCAGGCGGCTATCACGCAAAAGTTGGGCTGGAAAGTGGAAGTCGCGGAATGGAAGGAGAAGGTGCGCCTTACCTAGGCGCACCTCTCATTATCGGTTTGGTAACCGGAACTGCACCGTGATGGTGGTGTCGAGCGCCTGCGCTTCGCCATTGATCGTGTACGGTTCGTAACGCCAACGCCGGACCGCATCCGTCGCCGCATTAGCCAGGATCGGATTGCCGCTCACACGTCGGATATTACCCACCATGCCGTTCTTCAGCACACGCACCGCCAGCACCACATTACCTTCAACGCGCTTTTCCCGTGCTGACGTCGGATACAGCGGCTTGACCTGGTGAACCGGATACCCGCCCTTGGCGCCAATCTCCATCGGCATCAACTCCGGCTTGTCGGTAGTGCCGGGCAGGTTCAACGAAGCAAGATTCGAACTGCCTGCGGCTCCAGTCATAGGAACAGCGTCCACCGGAGAATCGTCTTTCGTCGAACTCCGAAAAGAACCGGTACCGGAAGCGAGATTGATCGGCGCCGGCCGAACTGAATCCGTTACCTCATCTTCCGGCGCTGCCTTCGTTGATTTCTTCGAAGACGTTCCCGCCGGAGTCGCTTCTTTTTTGGCGGACGTGGGGGGCTCTGGCGTTACCACCTGCGAAGCTGTTTCCGGCGTCACCGTCATCGGCTCTGTGCGCGGTGTAGGCAGCGTCTGGTTTTTCGTGACGATCGGCCCTACTCCCGCATTAGGAGTCTGCCGAGCCGTACGCGACTTGAACCAGAATCCAAGAACGACTAACAGCACCAGCAGGGAAGCCAACGGGATGATGATCTTGCGATATCCCGGCTCCTGCTTCGGCACCAGTTCCAATTCTTCTGGCGTCAGTAATGACTCAGCGAGATTCGAAGGTTCTTCTTTTTCAAACGCCGGAGCGGCTGCTGCCGCAACGTTCGCATGCGACGCTCGCTTGATGCGTCCGGATGGCTTTCTGGGAGGAGCAGGTGCTTCCTCAACTCTCGCAACCGGTTTCGGAGGCGCTGCCGCGACAGGTGCTGCTGGAACCACAGGCTTTGCTTCCGCGGCGATCACGGGCGCAACAGCAGGTTTGGGCGACGGTGCCGCTGGCATGCTCTCTGGCACTTTCCCCGGCGCCGGCGTTGCTGCCTTCATCTCCGGCGCTTTTGTCGGAGCAGGTCCCGCCGCAACCTCGTTTACTTTCGCTTGGGCAGGCGCAACCGTCGGAGCTTCGATCTTCTTCGCCGGTTCGGGCGACGCTTTTGGCGCGTACACAATTTGCGAAGTGAAGTCGGCGAGTTGCTGCAACATCGCCAGGTGTTGATCGCTGAACGCGTTCGGCACCGGCGCAAAAACTTCCAGCACTCCCCGGATCTTTCCTTCGTAGAGGACAGGAAGTATCAGCAGCGAACGAAGATCTAGACGCCGACAGATCTCCCGATCCACCCGCGAGTCCGTCTCGGTATCGTTGCAACGAATCGTCTTGCTCGTGCGCAGGCACTCCGCCGTCAGCGCCGAATCGGAGCTGATCTTTACTCCCACTTCGGGAGCCAGCCCTGTACTCGCCCGGCAGATCATTTCTTCCGAAGTACCTAGCGCAATCGCGCCGCCGGTAGAGCGCGTCAGCTCCACCACGCGTTCCACCAGGAACTGCAGCACCAGGTCCACGTTCAGCTTCGAAGCTGCAATCTGCGTCTGGATGACCCGCACCTGCTCCATGAGCAGGGAATTGGCTGAGGACTGATTGACGCTCGGGGCACTGGTTCGAATTTCGTCGGTGTGTGCTTCCGGCAGAGTGGCGATCCACTTCTTCAGCGCCGCCAACATTTCATCCTTGAGCTGTTTAAAGCAAAGCCCAACTCGACCTTCGCCGTCGTACCACGTAACTACGCCGGACGCTTCCACGCGCACCGCTGAATCGGGAAGGTCGAACTTGATTTGAACGTCAGTGCCCGGCTTGATCTTGTTCATCACCTGGACGCCAACTCCATCTTCGCTGACGTCCAGCATCAGTCCAAAGCCGGCGGGATCCATCTCCACCGTTACCAGGGATAGGTCCACCACCGACTTACGGCGATTCCGCCGGATGCTACGGATGCTGTGGCGTGGTTCAGGGGAACTTACAGGTTGCGCCATAGACTTCAAGTCCTACGTGAAGAAACAGGAAATTGATTACGGAAACTGCTTCGGTTCGGGCATGCGCGAGCCATTGCCCTTGGCGGTCGCCAGGTCGGGAATCGCACGGAAAGGAACTTCCTTCTTCATCGATTCTGTTTCCAGAATCTTCACGCTCAGGCGCAGAGCATCGATCTCACGCTGAATCTGTTCCAGTTGTTGTTCTTTATTGCGCAAAATTTCGCGAAGTTCGTGCACAGTCTTAGCTCCTGGGATGGATTGAAAAACCACCGAACCAACATCTCGAGCAATTGGCAGATAGAAGTAGTCTCTTGCTCTAAGACACCTTCTTCAGAAGTGGCGAATAAGCGTTCCCGACATATTAGCCAAACGTTCTAAATATTGCATCGTGGGAATGACTGATGGGGAATACGATTAGTTACTTAGAAAACTTCTTTAAGCATGCTTGCGGTGGGAACTAAGAGGATTGCGTGAATCTAACTAAATTCTTAAGCTTTTCCTGAGCAGCTGCTGAATCCAAAGACTTTGTTGCGATGGGCAGCGCCTGCTGGATGTCGTCGGATCGGCCCGCTGCCACCAGTGCCGCGGCAGCATTAAGTAACACTACATCCCGTTTCGCCGATTTTTCTCCGGCCAAAATTCTTTCAATGATGCCCGCATTCGCCTTTGCATCCCCTCCGTTCAAGGACTCAATCGGTGCCCTCGACATCCCGAATTGCTCCGGCGTCACTTCGTAAGTCGAGACCTTCCCCTCCCGAAGTTCGGCAACGTATGTTGCACCCGAGATCGTGATCTCGTCCAGCCCGTCGCTCCCGTGCACCACCAATGCTCGCTTCAGACCAAGCATCCGCAATGCATGCGCGACTTTCTCCACCAGATCCTTCGAATAAACGCCCACCACCTGCGCCGACGCCTTCGCCGGATTCGTCAACGGACCCAGCAGATTAAACACTGTCCTTAGCTTCAACTCTCGCCGCGCTGGCTGCACATACTTCATCGCCGAGTGCATCGCCGGTGCGAACAGGAACGCGATCCCCACCTGCTCAAGACATGCCGCCAATCTCTCTGGCAAAAGATTGATGTTGATCCCCAGTGCCTCCATTACGTCCGCCGACCCACACTGTGACGTGACGCTCCGGTTGCCATGCTTCGCAACCCGCACTCCGGCACCTGCCACCACGAACGACACCGCCGTCGAGATGTTGAACGTTCCACTCGCATCTCCACCGGTCCCGCAGGTATCCACCAACGCATCGCGTTCCGTCCCGCTGACGTCCAGAGCCGAGTTCTGCGCAATGGCGAGCGGCGCAGCCGCCTCTCGGATCGCTTCCGCGAAGCCGACGATCTCCTCCACCGTCTCGCCCTTCATGTGTAGCGCCACCAAGAGCGCCCCTATTTGCGAGTCCGTGGCTTTGCCCGACAACACTTCCGCCATCACCTGCCGCGCTTCTTCGCGCGTCAGCGAATGACAATGGTTCGCAATCTGATGGAGTGCCTCGGTGATCATCTCGTGAAGCTATTCTGCGGGAAATTCGGCGAGGGTACAAATGAATCAGCGAGCGCCACTAGCAGGATAGGAGCCCAGTGCGTGACGCTCGCGGCTCGGGTTGAGGTAAGGCCCGAAAACAACAGCAACAACAAGCCATTGCAAAATTGTGGCGCGCGCCGCCCGATTCCGCTCTGCCAAGACACGGAGGACGTCGCTCCTGGCACCACAACACCACCTCAATGGCAGACCCGCCTTTCCTATTGCAGCTGCCATGCCACTCCCCGCAGCCCCGCAAGTCCTTGATTCCCCATAAACAAAGGCGCTTCGCCCGCGGGCAAAGCGCCATTTTGTCCCGAACTGCTGGCGACAACTTGTCTCACCACTCGCCCACGCTGTGCAGGTACTCGTCCAGATCCTTATCCTTCAGGATCTTTCCCAGCGCCTCTCGATCCAGGTGAGGACCAATCGGCTTGTCGGCATTGGCAATGTAGTCAGCCGTAATCGCCACCACGGCCGCGCCGATGTTCAGGTTCCTCACATTCACCTTGTCCAGCGTATCGCCTGCGTTATGGTGGACCTCCATGTAGGCCTTCATATCGACCAGCAGATCGAACGCCGGTATCCCCGCCAGCATGAACGGACCATGGTCCGTGTCGTACGTGATCTCCTTCGACACTTGACCCGCACCGAACGGCGCCAGCACGCTGTCGGAAAACGGCTGCATCGCTGCGACCAGATCATCCCGCCCCTCCACCTTCCAGCCCTGCACTTCACCGGAGCCGTTATCTGTGTTCAGCACCGCCACACACTTCGCCAACTCCCCCTGATGCTGCTTCACATACTGTCGCGACCCCAGCAGTCCTTCTTCTTCACCCGCCCACAGCGCGAACCGGATACTCCGCTTCGGCGCCTTTCCCAGCGAAGTAATCAGCCTCGCCGCTTCCAGCACCTGTGCCGTTCCCGCGCCGTTGTCCTGTGCGCCGGTGCCGAAGTCCCACGAGTCCAGGTGCGCACCAATAATGATCCACTCATCTGGTTTCTCGCTCCCGCGGATCTCCGCAATCACGTTCGGCACTTGAGTGGCACCGCCAACCTGCGGCGAAAACGCGAACTCCACCGTTGGCCTCTGCGTCTTCGCGATTCGCATCAGGTAATCGGAATCTTCTTTCCCAATGCTCGCCGCCGGCAGCGGAGAAAGATTTCCGTCCCACCCCAGCGAAGTTGTTCCCAAGACTTGCGACGGCCGGTTCCCGCTCGTAAGTATCGCCGCGGCCCCCGCCTCTTTTAGCCGCGTTGGGGCCTGCTCTAAATCGATATAAGGCTTGTAACTCTCATCACGCGCCGCATAAACCTTCTTCATATTCAGCAGCACGACCTTGCCTTTGATCTCTGACGCCCGTTGCTTGATCGCATCCGCCGAGAACTCGTCCAGCAACACCACCTCACCCTTCACGCCACCATCCGGCGTTGCCGGACTCCATCCCAGCGATTCCAGGTGCAGCGGCCTTTCCACCGGCGTGAGTATCCGACCCGTCGCCGCTACTCGTTTCCACGAATGCGGAATCGCGAACGACTCCAGTTTTACGTCCTTGATGCCCATTGCGCGAAACTGATCTGCCGCCCACTTCGCGGCATTCATGTAGTTGTCGCTCGACAGAAGCCGCGGACCAAACTTGTCCGTCATCTCCGTCAAATAATCCATCGAGTGCCCGCCGACAAAAGCGCGGGAAGCGATCGCCTGTGCCTCAGGCGACGCCCCCTTCGGCGTCGACTGGGCCAGCGCGCACAATGACAGCACCATCACCGCCATATAGCGGATCTTCATTCTTCAGTTCTCCGGAATCACGGACGTTCCAGCATCCGCGGTCTTGGACTTCTTGTACGACATCAATGCGTAGATCACCACGCCCAGCACCACCACCAGCGGGTTGATGTTCGCGTACCACTCCGGCTTGTATGTCTCGCCCGCCATGCGGATCACGTAGTCCGGCATCGACGCGTAGAGCTGGCCCTGGATCGCCCAGAAGCCCGCCGTGATCAGGATCAGCGCGGTGAAGCGCGCGTTGCGCATGACCGTGAGCATGCCGCGGAACGTCTCGCCCACGCTGCGCGGGCTCGCCGAGCGGTCCTCGGTGGGGCGGAACAGCGCCACCACGA
>DASTGW010000068.1:0-6392 GCA_035718705.1 Terriglobales bacterium
ACGCCGACCAGCAAGGCGCTGAAGATTGTCACCAACATCGATCCCAGCCTCGGGAAGAACAATCTGTTTTACGTGGAGTACCGCAAGCTGCTCGGTGTAGACAGCTCATTATCCCAGTATCCGACAGCAACCACGGGCGTACTGATCCACCAGACTTCCTCCGTACGCGCCGACAGCAGTTTCCTGCTCGACACCCACCCGGCGACTCCGGGCTTTGACGACGCTGCTCTCCAGGTAGGCGAGACGTTTAGCGATCCGGTGAGCGGCGTGAACATCACCTTGACGGATGCTGACGCCAGTCATGCCACCCTTAGCGTCACCATGGGTGGCAGCCTCTGCACTCCGCGCGTTCCTACCGTAACCATCGCTCCAACTGGGTTCGCCGGAACACCGGGGACAGTCGCAACCTACACCGCGACCATCACAAACAACGATACCGCTGGTTGCTCCAGCAACTCTTTCACTCTGTCGAACTCCGTCCCCACAGATTGGGTCGGCAGCCTCGATAAAACCTCCGTAACTCTGGCGCCCGGCGCTTCCACCACGGCGAAGTTCCTGGTTACTTCTTCAGCCACCGCAAGCGGAGGACGTTATCGTCTTTTCGTTGCTGCGAAGCAGAATGTCAGCGGACTCTCAGCCGCCGGCGCGACGAACTATGACATCCTGGCTCCGTTCAGCATCACGGTTAGTCCGACGTCCGTCTCCGCACCACAGGGCGGCTCAGCCGTCGCCAACGTTTCGGCGATCATCAGTGCGCCGTTCTCCAACTCAATTCAACTCAGCGTATCCGGCCAGCCTGCGGGCGTGACCGCGACTCTGAATCCGGCGCTCTTCGCACCTCCGGGTGCTGGCAAGTCGGTGCTTGGCTTGACCGTGGCTCCGGGAACCACTCCCGGCATCTACACGCTCACGATCTCTGGCGCCGGCGGCGGATCGACCCAGCAAACCACGTTAACTCTCACGATCAATCCTGCTGCCGACTTCACCATCACGGCGTCGCAGACCAGCGTTTCGGTCGTGAAAGGAAGCTCCGCCACCACCACCATCAATACGACGAAGCTCGGAACCTTCGCCTCGGCGATCTCACTGGCCACCAGCGGTGTTGCCAGTTACCTCACCGCAGGTCTGAATCCGACGTCCATCGCCTCACCGGGTAACGGCTCGTCGACGTTGACGATCAATGCCCTGTCCACGGCAACGGTTGGCACAACTTCCGCCATTACGGTTACGGGCACCGGTGGCGGTGGCATGCACACCGTGACGATCAATGTCACGATCGTTTCCACTCCGGTGGAACCACCTCCAGTCACCGACTTGAAGGTGATCCCGCAGACGGCTTGGAAGTTAACGTTCGTTGACAGTGCGGAATCGCAGTGCGGCATCTTCCCCGCTGCGTTCGCCTTCGACGGACATCCGAGCACGTACTGGCTGACGGCGTCCTGTATCGGCGCGGCTCCTCTGCCACACGAGATCCGCATCGATCTTGGCGCAACCTACAGCATCGCTGGACTCCGCTACCTGCCTCGTCAAGACGCAAGCAGCGTTGGCAAGGTGAAAGCCTTCCGGCTCTACACCAGCACCGATAACAAGACCTGGGGTAACCCGGTCGCGGACAGCACGCTCATTACCGATCCGGCAGACAAGACTGAGCACCAGGTACTGCTCAGCGCCGTTTCAAGCGCACGTTATGTTCGCTTCGTCGCCTTAAGTGAAGTCAACGGTGGACAGGCAACGTCGGTCGCCGAACTAAATATTCTCCAAGGCACCATCGTCACGCCTCCTCCGCCACCACCCCCACCACCACCACCGCCAGGAAACAACGACTTTAACCTTGCCGCGAATCCGACAAGCTTGACGGTCCTTCAGGGCGCCAAGACGACCACCACCATCACCAGTACGCTGGTGGGTTCGTTCTCGTCCAAGATCACCTTCTCACTTTCGGGAACGCCGAAAAACTTGATCGCGGCCTTCACTCCGCCTTCAATCGCCGCTCCCGGAGCAGGTCAGACGGTGCTCAGCCTCGATACCGACGGCGTCTCGGTGGGCAGCTACCCGCTGGTCATCACCGGCACAGCTGGCGCGACGGTTCACTCCATCACGGTGACCCTGAACGTCAGCGCTCCGAATCCTCCACCACCCGGCATGAGCCTGGTTCCGCAGGCCAACTGGAAGGTGAAGTACGTGGATAGCCAGGAGTCACAGTGCGGATTGCACCTGGCTACTTATGCGTTCGATGCTCGCTTCGGAACCTTCTGGCAGACCGTCTCCTGTCTCGGTACGGCAGCCTTGCCGCACGAGATCCAGGTTGACCTTGGTACGTCTTATGCACTGCAGGGCTTCCGTTACCTGCCGCGGCAGGACGGCCAATCTCTCGGCAAGATCAAGGATTTCGAGATCTACGTCAGCACCGACGGCGTGAACTGGGGGCAGCCGGTTGCGACCGGACAACTCATTACCGTGCCGACGGATGCCTCGGAGAAACAGATCCTGTTTGGCCAGGCTGTCACCGGACGTTATGTGAAGTTGAGGGCATTGTCGGAGGTGAATGGAGGCAAGGCCACTTCAATGGCTGAGCTGAATTTGCTCCAGTAACTACGGATGATTGAAGCGCAATAACTCGCCGCCAACCGTCTCGAACACCGAGGTGGTTGGCGGCAAATCTCCCGTCCAGTTCATGCGCCTGCGGTTCACCAGGCGCGTCTCCGCCTCGCTTGGCTTCCATCCTTCATCCGTCTCCTCGCGAACACGAATGTTAAAACCCGACATTTCTTCGTAATCCTTCGCTTTCCACTCGAACAGGGCCGCCTCCAGAGGCTCGCCGATCGACTCGTTCGCGCGGAGGCACAGAATCCAATCGTGCCGCGCATCGACCGCATACGTCCCATGGTCCACACCCGGTATTCCTGTCTTGAATTCCGCACCGTGATCGCGGGCAATTTTCTCGGTGTTGTCTTTCGATCCGTGGTCCACCACGATCACCTCGTCGCAGGCGCGCAAAGAATCCAGCGCGCGGCCGAGTCGCAGTTCGTCGTTCGAAGTATGAATGATCGCAGTTATTTTGGGCATCGTTCTATTTGGATGCGACTTCCAAGAGAGTCTATCAGTCATAATATTTTCAGTTGATTCGCAGGGTGGGGCAACACCTGCAAGGAGACGATTAGGATGCACAAGCACTCGCCTGTACGCGTGGCGGTAGTGGGAATGGGAAATGTAGGTGCAACCTTCGCCTACGCCTTGTTGCTCAGCGGACTTGCCGCGGAAATTGTGCTTATCGACGTAAACCGCGCCAAGGCCGAGGGCGAGGCGATGGACCTCAATCACACCGAACCCTTTGCTCATCCCACGAAAATTCTGGCCGGCGACTATCGCGATTGTGATGGTGCCGTCGTAACCGTCGTCACGGCCGGCGCTGCCCAGCATCCGGGCGAGACCCGCCTCGACCTGGTAAAGCGCAACAACGAGATCTTCTCCCACATCATCCCGGAAGTCGCTCGCAACAATCCCGATGGCATCATTCTTATCGCCACCAATCCGGTTGACGTGCTCACCTATATCTCGCTGAAGCTCTCCGGACTCTCTCCTCGTCGCGTAATCGGCTCCGGCACCATTCTCGACACCGCGCGCTTCCGTCATCTGCTCAGCGAATATTTCGACGTCGATCCCCGCAGCGTTCACGCCCATATCATCGGCGAACATGGCGACAGCGAAGTGCCCGTCTGGTCACTGGCTAACATCGCCGGAATTCGTCTCGCCGATTTTGGCCGCGCTTCTGGCGTCCCCTACGATCAGTTTCAAATGGACGAAATTTTCAAGCAGACTCGCGACGCTGCCTATCACATCATCCAGCGGAAGGGTGCAACCTACTACGCCGTCGCCGCCGGACTGATGCGCATCGTCGAGGCCATCCTCCGCGACCAGCACACCGTTCTTTCCATCTCGAGCCTCGTCACCGGCTACTACGGCATCAACGACATCTGCCTCAGCCTTCCGACGATTGTCAGCCGTGAAGGCGTCGAGAAAGTTCTGCACCTGGAACTCGATGAACTCGAGCAAAGAGCGCTGCAACATTCAGCCGAAGTCCTCAAGAGCAACTTTTCTACCTTGAATATAGCCTAAAAATAAAGATGCCCCACCCGGCTGGAGGTGGGGCATTGGCACGGCGACCGAAGGGGGAACTACTTCATCGCCGAATGATCCAGCAACGCGATTACTTTCACGTCGTTGTTGCTGGCAAGCTTCCGGTTGTGCTTGTGCGATCCCGGAATCTCGTAGGCACTCACATCGGTCCAAACTTCGCAGAGAACATACTGGCTGCCGTCGAAACGGAATACCAACCGCGGACGATTCAGATCACCCATCGTCTCTTTGTTGATCGTGTGCAATAACGCGGTCGATTGATTGTCTTCGCTGCTCCAGCGCTCCACGTTGCTGGTCAGCATCTTGATGCTGTACTGTCCGCTCTCCATGTACTTACTGCCAATGCTGAAGCTGAACGGAACGTTGGCATAAAGGGTGCTTCCAGTCTGCGCCTGAACGGCAACGGCACACAGGCCAAGAACGATCAGGACCATTACGCGGCTCAACAGGTTTTTCATAACGCTTCCTCCTTCAATCCCGCTGCGATTGCCATCCTCATGTCCTTGTGTCGCACGCGGCACCTTTTCTAAAGCAAAGGCCCTGCCATTCGTTCCTCTGTCTTACGATCAATCACCCGCTCGTCCCTAATCGCTACGCCCGCTGAGACTTAGCGGTGACTCCCAGGAGCGCGTCTCGTAGACGATTCGCTTCCGCTGTGCATATTTCCCTATCCGATCCGCTTCCGGTCTATCCGAATGGATAGAGTTCTCGACTTGCTTGCCAGTAAAGCTGGTTTAGCGCAAGATGCTGTTACGGGGTGACGGAGTTTCAATGACGGCATCGATCGTGGGCGTGCTCGGACCATTCGAGAATTTCATCTTCACGCTCGAAGAAGAACTGACCATCGGACGCGACCCGTCCAATCGCGTCAGCATCCTCGACTACGCGCTCTCACGCCGTCACTGCGTCATCACTCATAACAACGGAAACTTCTTCATCCGCGACCTCGGCAGTCATAACGGCACCATGGTCAACGGTGAGTCAATCGAAGAAAAGAAGTTGGAAGAAGGTGACCGCATCGCCGTCGGCAGCTCTGTCTTCCAGTTCAGCGTCGGCGCCACCGATCGCGTCCCTAATCCCGCAACCGTCTCGTTCGAAGAACTCCCGGAAGACCTCGAAGCAGAAGTCGCCAAGGACTCCTCCTTCTGCGAGGAAGCTCTTCTCGCCTCCAGCCTCTCTCGCGAAAGATTGGCGCGCGATTACGCAGCCCTGCTCGCTATCACCACTCGCCTGCGCGGCATTCGCAGTTCCGAGTCATTGATGTGGCAGCTCGTGGGCGCAGTGCTCGAAGTTATTCCCGCCGAGCGCGTCGCAATCCTCATCGGCGACGATCCGAACTCTCTGCACACCTCCTTCGCCTGGGACCGCGTCTCCGGACCAGGTCAGCCGGTTCGCGTCAGCCGCACCATCGTGAATCGAACCATCGCGGAAAAAGCGCCGGTTCTCATGAATGACGTCGCACAGCACGTTCACAGCGACAGCGTCAAAGAACTGCAGGTTCACTCGGTTCTCTGCGTGCCGATGTGTACGCCGGAAAAACTACTCGGCGTGATTTATACCGACGGCCGCCAGATCGACTCGCTCTTCGATGCCGGACATCTCCATCTCATGACCGCGGTCGCCACCAGCGCGGCGCTCGCCTACGAAAACACCAAAGCCATCGAAACACTCCAGTCAGAAAATCGTCGACTCAAAGCCGAAGTCAAAACGCAGTTCGACATGATCGGCGACAGCCGGCCCATGCAGGACCTCTTCCGCTTCATCGCCAAGGCCGCTCCCAGCGATGCTAACGTCCTCATCTTCGGTGAAAGCGGAACCGGCAAGGAACTTGTCGCGCGTGCGCTGCATCGTCACAGCCGTCGTGCAGACAAACCCTTCGTGGCGTTTAACTGCGCGGCGATCACCGAGAGCCTGCTCGAAAGCGAACTCTTCGGACACGAGAAAGGCGCCTTTACCGGAGCCGCGGCTCAAAAGCGCGGCTATCTCGAAGTCGCTGATGGCGGAACCGTCTTTCTGGATGAAATCGGTGAACTCGCCTTGCCGCTTCAGGCCAAGCTGTTACGCGTGTTGCAGGAACGTGAACTAACGCGCGTCGGCAGCACGCAGCCGATCAAAGTCGACATTCGCGTCGTCGCCGCCACCAACAAAGACCTCAAGCAGCTCTCCAAGCAAGGCACCTTCCGCGAAGATCTCTATTACCGGCTGAATGTTGTTTCCTTCTCCTTGGAGCCGTTGCGCAAGCGTCGCGACGACAT
>DASTGW010000069.1:0-2140 GCA_035718705.1 Terriglobales bacterium
CAAACATGACCAGCGCGCCACCGAGGACGCCGAACCAACGGCGCGCGCCGGCGCCGCGCAGTTCGTCGAAGAGCAGGAAGCCCCAGAAGATGCCGAGGAGACTGTTCGTGTTCCACAGCGGAAAGGCGATGCTCAGCCCGATGTCGCGGATCGCGAAGATGGTCAGCGTGTTCGCCACCGCCCACATACATCCCGCGATGATCGCCCAAATGACCAGATGCGGCGCCTGCCGAACGTCGTCGAACACGTACGACGTTCCCTGGATCAGCGTCGGAACGGTCCATCGCGCCAGGAACACTCCCACCACCATGCCGAGCGAGACCACCATCGGCGAGATGCCGGCCGTTACCAGCTTTGTAGGAGCCTCGGCGGCACCGAGCCAGGCGCCGGCGGCGAAGCCACAGATAATCCCGAGTCCTTGCAGACTGCGCAAGCGGTTCGCGGGTTGAGTTCGAGCAGCAGCGATAGATACGTCCAAGGATGCCCCGTCAGATGATTCGGGAAAGAAGCACCAAGCCGCCCACCAGAACCGCAACCGGAATCCAGAAGTGAACGTCTCGTAAAATTGCTTCCGCCCGTGTTCGTTGATTTTGGTTTTTCGTGTTGGACATGCTCTGTAGAATGCGGCGAAGATATATTACGTTTGCCCTACAAAAGTCAACTCCCTAAGCGGTTAGGAAAAATATGCGCCTTTCTCATTTTGGGTACGGAGTGCTGGTATTGCTTGTTTCACACCTCGCCTTCGCAGCTGATCATGCTGAAGTTCAATTCAACATGCCCTCTGATACGGAAGCCATCGCGGAACTCACGCTCTCTTCCCCCGCTGCCTCATGGGATAAAGCGGGCGCCGAAGGTGCGGTCGCAACCCTTAGCCTGGATGGCCAGTATAACCAGGACGTTCTCGTCGTTCGCGGTACCGAACCCTCAACGTTCAAAGTTTTCCTCGGACCACTCTCCGCCGGCGAACATCGCTTAGCCGTGCAACGTAACGCTCAGTACTCCGCCGCCAACGCCGGACTGCAGATCGCCAACGTCCGCGCCTATGCGTCCACCGCATCCGGAGAAGAAGCTCGGGCCTTAGACCATGCCCCGATTCTTTTCGCGCGCGAAGACACCGTCGGCCGCTTCAGCGACGCTCCCCTGCTCTCCTGGTACGAACGCCTTCCGGAAGCTTCCGGCGAAACCATCCAGTACAGCATGATCTTCACCAACGAAGACAGTGGCACGCCCATCGATGCCCTCATGTCTCGCTGGGGACGAGGCACCGACGTGGAATACATCTACCGCGTCACCTTCGACGCGCAAGGCAAGATCACCAACGAAATCTTCCAGGGTCCCGATCACGCCGACTTGCATTTCACCGGCAAAAAACTCGGAGCCCACCCCTACTTCACCAACGTCGCCCGCAACAACATCTTCTTCGACGCCGGCTCCGCGCCCATCCAGTACCGCTTCGTTCCCATCCCGTTTGATCTCTCCCAGCATTCCCGCGAGGAAGTCATCGACCAGAATCCGTGGATCTACTCCGTGATGGCTGCTGAGCTTCGCCGCGAAGGCAAGATTCGTGAAGAGAAGATTCGCGACGGCAACAAAGCAACGATCCCGCAGATTGCCGATCCTCGGAATTATCTCTATCTCGAATTCAGCGCGGAAAACCGCAACTGCGGCGCCATCGCCTGGGTGAAGCTCCGCAACGAACAGAAATGGCGCAGCTCACACAATGGTCGGCTCGACTACTCCGTCATGCGCAGCGGATGGTTCCGTACCACCATCGAATTGCCGTCCGGAACCACAGCCGAGCAGATTGAAGCGATCGCCTTCGAGCCGGTCGATCTTCGCGATCCGCGCTTACCCATGCCCGGGCCGGCACCGCAATCCACGTTGCACGCTGGCGGGAAAGCATTCCTTCTCGACCAGCAGTATCGTCCGGGCACGAACCTGATGGGCCCGCACCCGGAAGTCACTCTGAAGCCCGGCGAGATGTACCAGCTCACCGTTTCGTCGCACTAGTCTGTGCCTGCTCGGGATAGCGCACGATGAGTGTCTTGATCTCCCAGGCACCAACGGGAACGCTGATGGTGCCGCCCGAAACCTGGACGGCACCCTCGCTCTTCTCCATCAGGTTGCTCTCCTGCGCCTG
>DASTGW010000070.1:0-4211 GCA_035718705.1 Terriglobales bacterium
GAATCCTGTGCGTCGATGACGAGCAGCGCCGATTGCTCAATCGGAACTTCAGCTGAGTGCAGCATATGTTTTCTCCTGTCTGAACCAACTTCAGACTAGAGAACAGATGTTGGCCCAACCAGTCCGGGTTCGGACATTAACCGGACATTTTGGGCCATGCTGCAATTGTACTAGCGTTTCAATAGATCGACCGGTTCGTTGATGTCCTTCACGCGGAACATGTCGGCTAGTGCGGGATAGCACATCTCGTATCGTCGGGTTGCTTACGATATGTATCGGGAGACGATCAAGCGCTATCCCGCTTGGTGCGATTCTAATCGCTCCCGATTCGGAAGCGGATATTCAGTAGAACTCATTTCATCCATGTCGACGTCCAAATTCGTAGGCTATTATTCCGTCGTGACCAAGCTGCCATTGATCGGGCTGACGCTGCTCGTCTCGTGTGCTTCAGGACTCTCGCAATTGCCTCCTTGCTCGGAAGCAAAAGTTCAAACTTACAGTCCGACCCCGGACCGCGCGAAGCACCTGGTAATCAGCACAGACGTAAAAGCCATCTTTGATTCGGAGAAGAAGGTCGTATCAGAGCATGGCCCCAATCGATGGTTTGTAACTGTCGATCCCGTATACACCAAGAATCCTCCTTGGAACACCACTATCCTGGTAGGTGATGTTGGAGAAGATAAGCCGTTCCTCAGAATCTCAATTCTGGATCACGGGAATACGCTGAACGTGAGATGGATAACCGAAAGGTTGCTCCTTGTGAACATCTGGTGGGGGCGTTTCGGTATGAGCGACTGGATCTTTGACATCGAGAAGCACAAGATCGTGTACGACGAGCTGAACAACTACTACGAAACCTACGACTGTATAGAGACTCCGGTCAAAAAAAACAAACTTCCACACGCAAAGAAGCGCTCGTCCAACTCTAGCGCTTCAGCAGATCCACCGGTTCGTTGATGTCCTTCACGCGGAACATGTCGGCCAGTCCGGGATAGCGCTTGATGGTCTCCCGGTACATGTCATAGGCCACGCGGCGGTACGAGATGTGCCCTTCGGGCTTGGTGCGCAGTTCGGAGATGTAGAGCACTTCGGCAAAGTCCATCTTGAAGAGCGTGCGCTTGCGGTAAGCGAGAGGAATCACGTACTCAGCGGATTCGCAATCTGCCCATTTCGCGGATGCTGCTGCGGCACGCTGCATGGCGTCGTCGTAGGTGCGCTGGGCTCCGGCTTTCACCACTTCTTCCGGCGTATCGTAGCCATGAGCCGTGGTGAAGCCTTGACCGATCTGCGTGCAGCGGCGGTGACGATGCATGTCGCGGAAGCCGCCAATGTCCTGAAGGATGTCGAAGCGGAACTTCTGGCCGGAGCAGTAAGCGCGCAGGAGTTCGTCGTGGCGTCCGCGATGCGCGGTACCAAGGGCGATGATTTCGTTGCGCTGTGCTGCGGTGAGCGTTTCGACCGTGGAGCGAATCTGGCGATACGAGTAGTGGCACTGCTCGTAGAGCAGCGTAGTAGCCAGTTCGATCTCGAGCGGCTCGTCTTCGAGAAGATCGACGAGCGGCGCCTTCTCGATCGGCGCGTTCTTCATCAACTCTGCCGCAGCCTGCTTCAGCGACTTGCGAGTCTCGACCTGGTAAGGGTTGGGCTCGGCGTACTTGACGAGAGTGGGAGCGGCCTTCACTTGCCGTTCGAAGATCGCCTGCGCTTCACGCCACATCTGCTCATTGGTGAGCCGCAATTCCTGCATGAACCACTCGAAGCGCGGATGGTTCACTGTCCAAGCCGGCTCGAGGGCTGCCTTCTTCAGCAACTCGCCAAGATGACGGATTTCTTCGTGATCGTCAGAAAGCAGGCGCGAGACCTGATTCTCCAGCGTACGAGCGTTGGTGATTTGTCCTAACGAGGTGTTGGTCGCGAGCGGAAGCAGATAACGCGATACGTCGAAGGCGCGAGCACGCAGTGTACGCTCGTAGGCTTCGGGCTTCATATCTTCCGGACGCGGAGTGATCGAAGCGAGATAGCGGAAGACGTCTTCAGAAGTCAGTTCATACGCAGCAAAGAGTGCGTCGATCTCGGCGCGATACTCGTGCACGGCATCGAGGCTGTCGCCGAAATTCGGCACGTAGTAGCTGGCCTTCTTGTAATCCTGGTAGCGCGTGGAGCGCTCCTGGCCGTCCCAACGCTGCTCGTCAACGAGCGCAATCGCCGCCAGTAACGACAATTTTTCAATCGCCATGGCGACGTGCGCGAGATCCGCAATCGACCGGTGTCCGTATTGAAAGTAGAAAGTATTAAGGAAATTTTCGGCTTTCTGTTCGTTAAGTTCTTTCAGGGACTCCTTCATCGACAGTGCCGAACGCGAATATTTCGCCATGGCATAAGCGAGCACTTCGGGATCGGCGCCGTGAACGGCAAAGACTTCGATTTCAGGAGCATGCGGACGGGGTTCGGTGGACATGGTCTCGGGGGCGACAGATTTTGCGTCGGACATCAGGTCTCGAATCCTATCTGCGACGGCAGTCAGGCGCAAACGAAAAGCCCAAGTCGTGCCTGTGGAAAAATGTGAGTTTTGAAACTTTACGCTTTGTGAAACATCTGGAATGACATCAGTAACTTGTCCGCCACGAGATGGTTTGCGATACTTGGTGGATATTCGTTGAGGTCTTTCGTCGCTGGTATATGAAAGCTTTTCGGCCATTTCAAATTGGAATCGTAAGTCTGTTGGCAGTGGGGCTCTCGTCACCGGTTACAGTTGCGGATGCGAGCATCGAGTCAGCGCCTGAGATCAACCTCGCGCTCTCCGTTTCGGGCCCACAGTTAAACATTCCTGCGCCCCGCGCCAGGATGTCGGCTGACCTGGCACTGCAGACGTACGAATCGCGCATGCGCCGCCAGTCGGTTGAACTCGGCGAGTATAACGACGTGACCACCATTGACGCCGAACTTCCGCAGGCAGCCAAGAAGGGACGTTTCCGCCTGAAGCGCATGTTCTCGGCACCGAAATCGCTGGCCTTCAAGGCGGTGGATTTCGTCGGCGACGGCTTCGTCAAGACCAACGTGATCGCCCGGCTGCTGCAATCGGAAGTCGATCATGTGCAGAAGGGTGAAGACGGCTCAACCGCGATCACCGCCGCCAATTACAAATTCAGCTACAAAGGCTTGGACGATGTTGCCGGCATGCCCGTGCACGTCTTCCAGGTGAAGCCCCGCCGCAAAGTCCCCGGATTGTTCAAGGGCAAGGTCTATCTGGACGTCTATTCCGGTGCGATGGTTCGCGCCGAAGGCAAGATGGTGAAATCGCCTTCGTTCTTCGTGAAGAACATCGAGTTCACGCAGGATTACGCGCAGGTCGGCGAGTTCAACCTTGTGTCGCACATACATTCGACAGCCGACACTCGGCTGATCGGGAAGGCCATTGTAGACATCAGCCACAGTGACTATGAGGCGCGCACCGTTGCGGAGGTACAAATGCCGGGTGGAGCTTTGGTCGAGAACGGACGCTAAGCTTTCTAACTAGACCAGTTTGTTTGCAGCCGCCACAGCTACTTCTGGCGGCTCTTCTGCTTTGGGCTGAACTTCTTCAGGCTGCCCATTTTTAGGCTGCTCCTTCTTCTTCAGGAACTTCTTCGTGTTCAGCAAAGGGCGGGAGAGCGATGGGTTGTAGCCCGTCCACGCTTCGTCGCTGTCGGCTTCGCGCTCGAACTGGGCTCGCATCGCCTCCATTTTGGAATCGAGATCGTCGAGGTAGTGCAGCATCAGCGCCTCAGGAAACATCGGCATCTTGGGGCTGCCGAACTCATATTTTCCGTGATGGCTGATGATCATGTGCTCGATCAATGTCTTGTACTGTGCCGGGAACTCCGGGAGCTGCGCCAGCTTTTCCTGCAGCATCTCCAGTTCGATGATCATGTGCCCCAGCAGCTGGCCTCGCGTGGTGTAGGCAAAGGAGCGGGCGAAGGTCAGCTCATAAATCTTGCCGATATCGTGGAGAAACGCGCCCGTCAGCAGCAGGTCGCGGTTGATTGTGCCGGGATAATTGCTGCAGGCCAGATCACACAGCCGGAAGAGCGAGACCACGTGGTCCAGCAGCCCGCCGATAAACGCGTGGTGCAGCGTCTTGGCTGCGGGCGCGTTCTTGTAGGCCTGCTCGATTCTCGGATCGGCCATAAAGGCGCGCAGCAGCGCCTTGAGGTCCGCGTCCTGAAAGCTCT
>DASTGW010000071.1:0-2251 GCA_035718705.1 Terriglobales bacterium
CCAGAAAGGCGCCCTCGAGGAGCAGAAGGCGTGAACCTGAATCTTGGCCAGATCTATCACATGATCGGGGCGAAAGCCGAAGTCTCCGAGCCGCATCTTCCGGTCACTGGGTATTCGATCGATTCGCGCACGATCGGAAAAGGGCAGTTGTTCTTCGCCATCAAGGGCGAAAAATTCGACGGACACGATTTCGTGCAAACTGCATTAGATCGCGGTGCCGCGGCGGCGGTGGTATCGACGGGGTTTCCTGGGACTGGGAACCTGCTTCGCGTTAAAGACACCCTCGCAGCGCTGCAAATGCTCGCCAACAAAGTGAGACATGTCTGGGGCCACACCGTCATCGGCGTAACCGGTTCGGCCGGGAAGACGACGACGAAAGAGGCCATCGCGCAAGTGCTGGCGGCGAAGTATCGAGTGCAGAAGTCAGAAGGAAACTTCAACAATCATATTGGCCTGCCACTCCAGTTATTGCGAATCGAGCCGGAAACCGAAATCTACGTCAGCGAGATGGGCATGAACCATGCCGGTGAGATCACGGCCCTGGCGAAGATCGCTGAGCCGAACGTTGGTGTGGTAACGATGGTCGCGCCAGTGCACCTCGAATTCTTCGACTCCATCGAAGGCATCGCCAAAGCGAAAAAAGAGTTGATCGACGCCTTGCCCCCTGAGGGAACAGCGATCCTGAATGGCGATGATGCACGCGTACGCAAATTCAATGAAGGCCGCCGTGGACGGGCGATCTACTTTGGCCTCGGTGAGCGCTCGGATGTCCGAGCAGTCAACGTGGTGGAACACGGATCGGCTGGTTCGGAGTTTGAAGTGGCGGCGCACGGAGAGCGGGTGAAAGTGAAGTTGCCCCTGGTGGGAAGGCACAATATTGCCAACGCTCTCGCGGCGATCGCGGCAGGAATAGAGCAGGGAGTGTCTCTGCCAGCAGCGGGCGAAGCTCTCGCGCAGCTCAAGCCTTCCGATAAGCGCGGCGAAGTTGTGGAAATTGGCGGCGCAACCGTCGTCAACGATTGTTACAATTCGAATCCGAAAGCTCTTCAGTCCATGATCGACGCCTTGCTGGCCATGCCAGCGAAACGGCACATCGTTGTGGCCGGCGAGATGCTCGAACTCGGACCCGCAGGCGAGGAACTGCACCGTGAGTGCGGACGCTATGCGGCTGAACACGGTGTGACGCAGTTGATCGGAGTTCGCGGACTGGCCGAGCCGATGGTAGATGCCGCGCGCGAGAAAGGCCTGGCGGCAGAGTTCTTCGAGACGTCGGAAGAAGCCGGACAGTGGTTGGCGAACAATGTACATAAAGAGGATGCAGTGCTGCTGAAGGCCTCGCGCGGCGTGAAGTTGGAAAAGGCCATCGAGGAATGGAAGAAGCTCGCGGCGAAGTAGGGATTCCTCGCGGATTCCATCCGCTCGGAATGACAAAGGGAGATAGCGATTGCTTTATTGGCTGCTGTACCAAGTCCTATATCACTACTTCACTCCCTTTCGCATTTTTCGCTACCTAACCTTTCGCACCGCATTTGCCAGCCTGACCGCGCTTTTCATGGGGCTGATCATCGGTCCGGCGATCATCCGCAAGCTGCGCGAATTCCAGATCGGCCAGTACATCCGCGAAGAAGGCCCACAAGCGCACCAGAAAAAAGCCGGGACGCCAACCATGGGCGGTGTGCTCATCGTGGTGTCATTCGTGATCCCGACGTTGTTGTGGGCTGACCTCAGCAATAAATACGTTTGGCTGGTCCTGTTCTCCACTACGGCGTTCGCGTCGATCGGGTTCGCCGATGATTATCTGAAAATGAAGCATCGCCGCAACCTTGGGCTTACCGGCCGCTCGAAGCTGATGCTGCAGATTCTGACGGCGGTGATCGTCGCCGTGGTGCTGATCCTCTTTCAGGCGCAAGGTGACTACTCCACGCACCTGGTGGTGCCCTTCTTCAAGAAATTCCGGCCGGACCTGGTGTTTAGCGGGTTGATGGGCAAGTGGCATCTGTGGCCCATCGCGTTCCTGCCCTTTATCGGATTCGTGGTGCTGGTGCTGGTGGGATCGACCAATGCCGTGAACCTCACGGACGGACTCGACGGTCTAGCAATTGGCTGCACGGTCGTCGCGGCCGGAGCGTTAACGGTTCTGACGTACGTCAGCGGACACGCACTGTTCGCCGACTACCTTGAGCTGCCTAGAATGCCGCAGGTGGGCGAACTCGCCGTATTTTGCGGAGCCATGGTCGGATCGGCGATCGGA
>DASTGW010000072.1:0-10228 GCA_035718705.1 Terriglobales bacterium
CTCGACAACCTGTTCGTAAAGGATGCCGTGGCCAACGAAGGTCCGCGCATGAAGCGTATACGTCCGGCACCGATGGGACGCGCGTATCGCTACCAGCGCCGCATCGCGCACCTGATCATCACGCTCGGGGAAAAGGGCGCGAAGCAGAACGGCGGCACGAGGGTCGTCGGTGACGAAGAGAAGTCGGCCGCTCCCAAGAAGACCGCTGCCAAGAAGAAGGCTCCGGCGAAGAAGGCCGCTGCCAAGAAGACTGCCGCCAAGAAATCGGTGGCGAAGAAGAAATAGTGGTGATCCCCGGGTTAGCCGCAAAAAGCGCGGCGGAACCCGGGGCACCCAAGAAGAGTTTTAGCGGCGAGCATTCGTCGCGCAGGAGAAACGATGGGACAGAAAGTCCATCCTTATGGGTTCCGCCTCGGCGTAATCAAGCCGTGGAAGTCGCGCTGGTTCGTGGAGCGTGATTACGACAAGCTGTTGCTCGAGGACATGAAGCTGAAGAACGAGCTGAAAGAGAAGCTCAAGTCGGCGGGTGTCAGCTCGGTTGAGATCGAGCGTCCGGGCAACAAGCTGCGCATCATCATCCGCACCGCGCGTCCGGGCATCATCATCGGCCGCAAGGGCACGGAAATCGACAAGCTGAAGCAGGAGCTGCAGAAGCGCACGAACCGCGATGTCTATATCGACATCCAGGAAGTGCACAAGCCTGAGCTCGACGCGCAGCTGGTGTCGGAAAACATCGCGCTGCAGCTCGAGAAGCGCGTGGGGTTCCGCCGCGCGATGCGCAAGTCGGTGGATTCGGCGCAGCGCTTCGGCTGCAAGGGCATCAAGGTGCGCGTAGGCGGCCGCTTGAACGGCGCTGAAATCGCCCGCACCGAGTGGTACCTGCAGGGCCGCTTGCCGCTGCACACGCTGCGTGCCGATATCGATTACGGCTTCTCGGAAGCACGTACGACGTACGGCGTGATCGGCGTGAAGGTATGGATCTATCGCGGCGAAGTGTTCGCGCAGAAAAAGCGGGAACCGCAGGTCGGCGCGGGAGCGTTTTAGACAGTAGCCAGTACCCAGTTGCCAGTACCCAGTAAAGAGACTGGGCGGCGACTGAATACTGGGAACTGAATACTGGAAACTGAGAACTGACTTATGTTGATGCCAAAGAAGGTTAAGTACCGCAAGCAGCAGCGCGGGCGCATGCGCGGGAAAGCGTGGCGCGGATCGTCGCTGTCGTTTGGCGACTTCGGGTTGAAGGTGCTGGAGCCGGGCTACATCACGGACCGGCAGATCGAAGCCAGCCGTGTCGCGATGACGCGTTTCATCAAGCGCGGTGGCAAGATCTGGATCCGCCTCTTCCCGGACAAGCCGGTCACCAAGAAGCCGGCCGAAACCCGTATGGGAAAGGGCAAGGGCGCGCCGGATCATTGGGTCGCGGTCGTTCGCCCGGGCAAGATCCTGTTCGAGATGGAAGGCGTTTCGACCGCCGATGCACAGCAGGCGATGAAGCTGGCGGCGAACAAGTTGCCGCTGCGGACAGAGTTCGTTTCGAGAGCAACGAGCGTTTAGTCGGGAATCCCACCCTTCCCAAAAGCAGGGAAGGATGGGGCACCCAGGAATTGAACATTGACCGGCGACCGCGAGAGCGCCGGCACTAGAGAGTAGAGAGAAATGGCAAAAGCAAATACCAAAGCGTCGACGAGCAAGGCACATAACCAGACCGATGCCGAGCTGGCCCATTCCGAACGCGATCTTCAGGACCAGTTGTTCCGCCTGAAGTTCCAGATGTCGATGGGTCAGACCGAGAGCCTGAAGAAAATCCGTCAGCTGCGCAAGGATATCGCGCGGGTTAAGACAGTACAGCGCGAGCGGGTCCTCGCCGGAGGGAAGAAGTAATGGCTGAGCAGACGACAAAGCAACCTGGCATCCGCAAGACGGTAGTCGGAAATGTGGTTTCCACCAAGATGAACAAGACGATCGTGGTGGAAGTGGAACGCCGCAAGGCGCACCCGCTCTATCGGCGCGTGGTTCGCATGACCAAGAAGTTCTACGCGCACGACGAGAACAACACCGCGCACGTGGGCGACGTGGTTCGCCTGGAGGAAACGCGGCCGCTCTCGAAGCTGAAGCGCTGGAAGCTGCAGGAAATCATTCGCAAGGCGACACTGGTCGCCGAGACCACAGGAACGCCGGCAGCGTAAGCCCGGCCTGGTTAACGCAGAAGGAGAGACATTATGGCAGTGATGATGCGAACCATGCTGGAGGTAGCCGATAACTCCGGCGCCCGTAAGCTGCAGATGATCCTGCCCGTCGGTGGACAGACGGGACTCGTCGCCAGTTTGGGCGACGTGATTACCGCGGCGGTGAAGGAATCTTCCCCCGACGGCCAGGTCAAGAAGGGCAGCGTGGTCAAGGCAGTGATCGTGCGCACGCGGAAAGAAGTCCGCCGCAAGGACGGAACTTACATCCGCTTCGACACCAACGCGGCGGTGCTGGTCAACGCGGACGGCGAGCCGGTAGGCACGCGCGTGTTTGGTCCGGTAGCCCGCGAACTGCGCGACAAGAAGTTTCTGAAGATTGTTTCATTGGCCCCCGAAGTCATCTAGGTCGGGTTAGGAATTGAAAATGGCGACAGCAACAGTTTCAACGACGAAGCATAAACATATCGATATCAAGCGGAACGACACTGTAAAGGTGATCACCGGTAAGGATGCCGGCAAGGAAGGGCGCGTGCTGCGTATTTTTCCGAAGACTGCCCGCATCCTGGTCGAGCACATCGGTGTGGTGAAGAAGCACGTGCACCCGAATCCGCAGAAGAACATCAAGGGCGGAATCGCCGAACAGGAAACACCGGTCGCGATCTCGAACGTGATGCTGGTCTGCAAACAGTGCGGACCGACGCGCGTGGGACACGCGGTGCGCAACAACAAGAAGGTTCGCACCTGCAAGAAGTGCGACACGACACTCGATTAATTGGTAATTGAGTAATTTGGTAATTGGGTAATTTAAAACCCAAAACCGATTGATGAACTCACGAACCGGTAATCACCCCGAAACCGTGAGAGGAAGAAGCAGAGAGTAATGGCAGACGAGAAGAAGCAGAAACCACAGCAGCCGGGCGGCGGAAAGCCGCAGGGCCAGTCCAAGGGCGAGAAGAAGGCCAAGGGCGGCGACGCTGCGATGCAGACCGAGAGCGGACGCCCAAAGGCGAGCAGCCGCGGAACGGCACGTCTTCGCGAGAAGTACACGAAGGAAGTGGCTCCGGCGCTGGCGAAAGAGTTCAACCTCACGAACACGATGGCGGTCCCGAAGATCGAGAAGGTCGTCATCAACATGGGCGTGGGGGAAGCGACGCAGAACGCGAAGCTGATCGATCCGGCGGTGACCGAATTGACCGCGATCACCGGCCAGAAGGCGGTAGTTACGCGCGCCAAGAAATCGATCGCGGCCTTCAAGGTTCGCGAAGGCATGCCGATCGGAGCGATGGTCACCCTGCGGGGCGACCGCATGTATGAGTTCCTCGATCGCCTGATCAATATCGCGCTGCCGCGCGTTCGCGACTTCCGCGGCGTAAATGGCAAGTCGTTCGATGGTCGCGGCAACTACACGCTCGGCCTGCGCGACCAGTTGATCTTCCCGGAGATCGATTACGCGAAGGTCGAGAAGACGAAGGGCATGAACATCACCTTCGTGACCACCGCGCGCAACGACGAGCAGGCGCGCGCGCTGCTGAAGCAGATGGGCATTCCGTTCCGTCAGGCGGGAAGCTAGAAGCAGATTCCTCGGAGCGAAAGCTCCTCGGAATGACAAGATAAAGAGTTTGAGTAGGGAAAAAGGAATACATGGCGACAACAGCAAAACGAGTAAAGGACGCAAAGAAGCCGAAGTTCTCTTCGCGCCAGCATAACCGGTGCCAGATTTGTGGACGCCCGCGCGCTTTCCTGCGCAAATTCGGGCTCTGCCGTCTGTGCTTCCGCCTGCTGGCACTGCGCGGAGAAATTCCAGGCGTCTCGAAGTCGTCCTGGTAAACCGGTCGTTAGTTCTTAGTCGTTAGTCGTTTGCCGAGTTTGCTAACGACCAGCGACAAACGACCAACGACAGATTCATCCGTTGCCGCAGGTTCTCCTCACGAGTAGGAGCTAACGAGCAACGCAAGGAGAAGGTAAAGCATGACCGATCCGGTCGCAGATTTCCTGACCCGCGTTCGTAACGCGATCAGGGCAAAACAGCAGAAAGTTGACGTTCCGGCCTCGAAGCTGAAGGCGGAGATCGCCCGCATTCTCAAGGAAGAGGGTTACATTTCCAATTTCAAGGCTACGGAAGAAAACGGCCAGAAGTTGCTGCGCGTGTACCTGAAGTACAGCAACGCGAACGAAGCCGCGATCTCGAACCTCGAGCGCATATCGAAGCCGGGCTGCCGCGTTTACGTCGGACGCACCGAGATTCCTCGTGTGCTCGGCGGACTCGGTATCAATATCCTGACCACCCCGCGTGGCGTGATGACCGGCCGCGATGCCCGCAAGCAGGGCGTGGGTGGCGAGATACTCTGTCAAGTTTGGTAAGAACCAGTCGTTAGTCGTTGGTTGTTAGTCGTTAGCAATGCGGTGGAAGTTCCGACAGTTTGCGAACGACCAACTACTAAGGACCAATGACCGAAGTAGAAAGCTGAAAGCGCAGAGCAGATGACTCTGCAGCCATTTAAGCGAGAGAGAGACAATGTCGAGAATCGGTAAGAAACCAATTACGTTGCCGCAGGGCGTGAAAGTAAACGTCAAAGGCAATGTCGTCGAAGTGCAAGGCCCGAAGGGCAAGCTCGAGACCCACATCCCCGCGGGAGTGAGCGTCGAGCAGAAAGATGGAACCCTGGTCGCGGTTCGCGAGAACGATTCGCAGGCTGCGATTCACGGATTGTCGCGCGCGCTGCTGAACAACGCGGTGCACGGCGTGACCACCGGCTGGACACGGGACCTGGAAATCGTCGGCATCGGCTACAAGGCCGAGATGAAGGGCAAGGAAACCGTGGTATTCAGCCTCGGCTACTCGCACCCGATCGAGATGCGCGTTCCCACGGGAATCACGGTCGCGGTCGACGCGAAGAACACGAAGCTGACTGTCAGCGGGATCGATCGCCAGAAAGTCGGCCAGGTGTCGGCTGAAATGCGCTCGTTGCGTCCACCTGATCCGTACAAGCAGAAGGGCGTGCGCTACGCCGGCGAGAAGTTGAAGAAGAAGGTCGGCAAGACCGGAGCGAAATAAAGTCGGTCAGTTCATCAGTCATCAAGTGAATCGATGACCTTCATGACTGACGGACTGAGAGACTGACAGACTAGGCTCGAATGAGCTGCCCGGCACAGCAACCCGGGAACAGGAAAAGCAGATGATTACGAAGGAACAGAAAAATAAGAAGCGCGTTCGCATTCACGACCGCATCCGCAAAAAGCTGACCGGTACCGAAGAACGCCCGCGGTTGAGCATTTACCGTTCGACGGCGCATATCTACGCGCAGATCATCGACGACCGCAAGGGCGTAACGCTGGTCGCGGCGAGCACTGCCGAAGCCAAGAGCAAGACGGGCGGAAACCTCGCGTCGGCCAAGGAAATCGGCAAGCAGATCGCAGACAAGGCGAAGTCCAAGGGCATCTCGAAGGTCGTCTTCGATCGCGGCGGCTACTTGTATCACGGACGCGTGAAGGCGCTGGCGGAAGCCGCGCGTGAAGCAGGATTGCAGTTTTAGAAAAGCAGTCGTTGGTCCTTAGTCGTTGGTCGTTAGCAAATCGGCTGCGGATTGACGGTGGTTCACAGGAATTAAGAAACGGTTGGTTGTGAGGGTGGGTTAGCTAACGACTAACGACCAGCAACTGACGACTGAGAAGAAAAATGCCATCAATTAAGAAAAAGCTGGACGCGGGAAGCTACAACCTGAAAGACCAGGTGATTGCCATTAACCGCGTGACGAAAGTCGTGAAGGGCGGCAAGAACCTGTCGTTCGCAGCCCTGGTAGTCGTGGGCGACCCGGGCGCCGGCGTTGTCGGTTTCGGATCGGGCAAGGCCAAGGAAGTTCCCATGGCCATCCGCAAGGGCATCGAGTCGGCGAAGAAGAACCTGGTGAAGGTGAACCTGACGCAGACCTCGATTCCGCACCTCGCGCTCGGACGCTACGGCTCCGGCAAGGTGCTGATCAAGCCTGCTCCGGAAGGCACGGGCGTGATTGCCGGCGGCGCAGTGCGCGCGGTGATGACTTCGGCGGGCATCCAGAACGTGCTCACCAAGTCGATTGGTACGACCAATCCGCACAACGTGATCAAGGCCACCTTCGACGCACTCACCAAGCTGCGCGACCGCAATGAAGTGGCGGCCCTGCGCGGCAAGGCCGTGGAGGAACTCTAATGACGGCGACGAAGGCAAAAGCAAAGTCCAGCGGCACCGTGAAGCTGAAGTGGGTGCGTTCGGCGATCCAGGCGCCAGTGAAGCATAAGCTGGTGGTCAAGGGCCTCGGCTTCACCCGATTGAACCAAGTGATCGAGCGTGAAGACTCGCCGTCCATCCGTGGGATGGTGGCCAAGGTTCCGCACCTGGTGGAATACGTAAAGTAGTTCGTGGGCGTATTTCCACGTTGGCCGCAACAGAGGCGGCGAACGTGGGGCACCCAGTACTGATAAGAGAGATTTGAGATGGCTTACAACTTAAGCACGATTCGAGCGCCGAAGAAGGCGAATGAGAACAAGAAGCGCGTGGGCCGCGGTATGGGTTCGGGCATGGGCAAGACTTCGACCCGCGGACACAAAGGTCAGGGATCGCGCAGCGGTTCGCGCCAGAAGCGCGGCTTTGAAGGCGGCCAGATGCCATTGCACCGCCGTTTGCCGAAGCGCGGTTTCACCAACATCTTCCGCACGGAATACCAGGTGGTGAACCTGGCGTCGCTGGCAGAGTTGGGCGAGAAGGAAGTCACGCCGGAAGTGCTCAAGAAGGCACGGCTGGTTAAGGGCAAAAATGCATTGATCAAAGTGCTCGGCGATGGTGAACTGAAGAGCGCAATCACTGTTCACGCCCACAAGTTTTCCAAGACGGCCCAGGAGAAGATCTCCAAGGCCGGCGGCAAGGCTGAGATCCTGCAGTAAACAGGGGTGGCCCATAGCTGCCCTTCGTTGGCGGATGTGGGTTGACCGAGGTCCAAACGATGTTCGAGAAACTGGCCAACATTTTCAGAATTCCGGATCTACGCAAGCGTGTGCTGTTTACGCTTGCCATGCTCGCGGTGTACCGCCTGGGTTCGCATATTCCGACGCCGGGCATCAACTCCGCGCTGTTGCAGCAGTTCTTTGATCAGAACCGCGGCTCTTTTCTCGGATTCGTGGACTTGTTCAGCGGCGGCAACCTGCGCCGCCTTACCGTGTTTGCACTCGGCATCATGCCGTACATCACGGCATCGATCATTCTGCAATTGTTGACCGTGGTTTATGAACCGCTGGCCAAGCTGCAGAAGGAAGGCGAACTCGGCCGCAAAAAAATTACCCAGTGGACGCGTTACCTGACCATTGCGCTCAGCGCGGTGCAGTCGTTCGGTATCGCGGAAACCCTGCAGCACCAGACTTCGGGTGGTGCGGGTTTCGTGACCAACCCCGGTATCGGTTTCGTCCTGATGACGATGTTGACCTTGACCACAGGTTCGGGTTTCATCATGTGGCTGGGTGAGCAGATTACGGAGCGTGGTATTGGCAACGGTATGTCGTTGTTGATCTTCGCGGGTATCGTGGTCGGCCTTCCCCGTGGCGTGGTCGACCTGATCGACAAAGTTCGAACTGGGGCATGGGGCAATTTCACGGCGATCGCCGTGTTAATCCTGCTGGCGATCATGGTGGCGGTAGTCGCGTTCATCGTGTATGTGGAACGCAGCGAACGCCGAATTCCGGTGCAGTATGCGAAGCGCGTGGTCGGCCGCAAGATCATGGGCGGACAGAGCACGCACCTGCCGCTGCGCGTGAATTCCGGTGGCGTTATGCCGGTGATCTTCGCGTCGTCGCTCCTGACATTGCCGCAGACGGTGGGCTTCGCGTTCCGCAACAATCGCTATTTCGGTGGCCTGATCGAAGCACTCAAGTGGGGCGAACCCCTTTACACGCTGCTGTACGTGGTCGGCATCATCTTCTTCGCGTACTTCTACGTGTCGATCGTGTTCAACCCGAATGATGTCGCCGACAACATGCGGAAGTATGGCGGGTTCATTCCCGGCATTCGTCCGGGCAAGCGGACCTCGGACCACATCAACGACATTCTGACGCGCATCACGCTGGTCGGCGCGCTGTACCTGATCATCATTTCGCTGATTCCGGAATGGATGATCGCCGGACTGAAGCTGAACCACTTGCCAGTATGGTTGGGTGGCAGCCTGTTTGAGCACCTGCCGAGCTGGGTGACGAACGGACTGAACGTATCCTTCTATTTCGGGGGAACGTCGTTGCTGATCGTGGTTGGCGTGGCCATGGATACGGTTCAGCAGATTGAGGCGCAGTTGATCATGCGCCACTATGAAGGATTTACTCCGCGCAGCGGTCGCATCCGCGGTCGCCGTGCGTGGTAACACCCTAACGTCACAGGGTGTAGTGACGTGGCCAGATGTCGACGTGGCCTTGGCAGGTTATAGTCGGCCCGCCCGCTAACGGGGTTTTGCCATCCAAAGAGGATTCGGCAAGGCCGAACCGAACGGGCGGAGGAACGACGAATGGAAGCCCAAACCGCGCTTATGACTAACATGGGGTCTGTGGAGGATCCCAAGAAAACACGGTTTGTAGGGGCCCTGATCCTGCTGGGAGCGCCGGGTGCGGGGAAAGGTACACAGTCGAAGGTGATTTCGGCTTTGTACGGAATCCCTCAGCTTTCGACCGGCGACTTGCTGCGCGATAACGTGGTGCGCGGCACGGAACTGGGTCAAAAGGCCAAGGCGGTGATGGAGCGCGGGGAACTGGTGCCGGATGTGCTCGTCCAGGACATGCTGGAAGGGCGGATTCGGGGAGGCGGCGATACCTCTCGAGGCTTCATTCTGGACGGGTTTCCACGGACTTTGGTGCAGGCAGAGTGGTTGGATCGGTTTTTGGAGCAGTGGACGGGAGAAATCAACCCCGGGCACAGCGCGCCGCCGGTTGTGATCAACGTCGCAGTCGGTTATAATCAGTTACTTCGGCGGCTTACCGGACGTCGTTCTTGTCCCACCTGCGGGCGGATCTACAACGTTTACTCTCAGCCTCCACGCGTAGCTGACCTTTGTGACCTGGACGGGGCTAGCCTCGTAACCCGGCGGGATGACTGTGAAGACATCATCTCGGGTCGGCTCAAAGAGTACGAGAAGAAGACGTTGCCCCTGATCGAGTACTACTCGAGTCGAGGGCGGTTGCACCAGGTAGATGGCGAGCAGGACATGGATCGAGTCACTGCCGCTGCGTTGAAGATTGTTGAGAATGGCGATCGTTTGTAAATCGCCGGCGGAAATCGAAAAGATGCGCCGGAGCGGCAAAATCGTCCGGCAGGTGCTGGACGAGCTGAAGTCCATGGTCAAGCCGGGCATCAGCACGATGGACCTGGAAAAGGCCGCCGCACAAAAGATCAAGGCGTTGGGCGCGAAGCCGGCATTCAAGGGTTACTACGATTATCCCTGCTGCCTGTGCACCTCGGTGAATAGCGAGATCGTCCACGGGATCCCGAACGAAAAGCGGGTCCTGAAAGAAGGCGATATCGTCTCGATTGATTGCGGCGTGGTTCTCGACGGTTTCTACGGCGATGCGGCGATCACGGTTCCGGTCGGCGACGGTCAGCCGGAGCAGATCAAGAAGCTGCTGAAGGTCACTGAGGAGTCGCTGTACAAGGGCATTGAGCACGCCAAGGTCGGAAACACGATCGGCGATGTAGGCGCGGCAGTTCAGGAATACGTGGAAGCCGCAGGCTTTAGCGTGGTCCGGGAGTTCGTAGGACACGGCATCGGGACCAAGCTGCACGAAGATCCGCAGGTTCCGAACTTCGGCACCAAGGGACATGGAACGCGTTTGCGCGAAGGCATGGTGCTGGCGATCGAGCCGATGGTGAACGTGGGTCGCCCGGGAGCCAAGGTGCTCGACGATAAGTGGACGGCGGTAACCGAAGATGGAAGTTTTAGTGCTCATTTCGAGCACTGCGTTGCGATCACGCAAAACGGACCTGTGATCCTGACGCAATAAAAGCGGTCGTTGGTTCTTGGTCGTTAGCACGCAACGGA
>DASTGW010000073.1:0-7487 GCA_035718705.1 Terriglobales bacterium
GGGGGATGAGAATCCGCTGCGGGAGCCGAACCACTGGCGGGAGATCGCGACGAAGATGTTGAAGGTTCCGCTTTGGACAGTGGACTCCGATGTGATCGTTCCGAGCAAGCTGCTGGAGAAAGCTCAGTATGCGGCGAGGACCATTCGTCCGCGGTTGTATACGCGACTGGAAGAATTCCTGGTGCCGTGCGGGAATCCGAGGGCACATGTTTCGTGGAAAGTGCCTCGGGGAGTTGAGTCGCTTGCGAAAGACTTCGACATCCTGAAGGGTTGGCGGCTTGATCGCTCCGTTGGCCCGGTGTCTGCCTTTAAAGGTGGGAGTGTCGAAGCGAGGCGGCTGCTGAAGCAGTTCATCGCGAAGAAGCTGAACGGGTACGCTGACAAGCGCAACAAGCCGGAAATCGACGGCAGCAGCCGGCTGTCACCGTATCTGCACTTCGGGCATATCAGTCCGCTGACGATTGCGCTCGCCGCGAAGGAAGCAAATCCGCCGAAAGAGGATCTCGAGTCGCTGTTCAACGAGATGATCGTGTGGAGGGAACTGGCGATTAACATGTGCTGGTTCCAGCCGAACTACGACAGCTTTGAGATCGCGGAACCGTGGGCACATAAGACACTGATGGAGCACGCGCGAGATCATCGTCCGGTGCTCTACACCGAACGCCAACTCGAAAACGCCGAGACTTATGACGAATTGTGGAATGCGGCGCAGAGGCAGATGGTCCGCGACGGCTGGATGCACAACGTGATGCGGATGTACTGGGGGAAGAAGATCCTGGAATGGACGAAGTCTCCGGCGCAGGCCCACCACATCTCCGTCACGCTGAATGATAAGTATTTTCTCGATGGGCGGGACCCGAATGGCTATGCAGGCGTGGCGTGGGCGATCGTCGGCAAGTTTGATCGGGCCTGGGGGGAGCGGCCGATCTTCGGGAAGATCCGTTACATGTCGGGCGAGAGCACGGGGCGCAAGTTCGACAGCAGGAAGTACATCGAACAGAACCGCGCTTAGCGCAGGCTGGTGGGAATCTACTCCGGTCGAGTGGCGATTACGAGGCTGTGCAGACCGAGCCACCGCGTCAGCAATCGCGGATGATCGAGCCAGTCTGCCAGTGTCCATGGGCGTCCGGGGATGGGCAGATACATTCCCCGCGAGTCGGTATGGCAGAGCTTTAGTCCGGCGTCGCGAACCCATCGCAGCGTGCGTGGAAGAGTTACGAAATTGTTGATCGGCTGACCGCCTTCGGTGAAGGGCGTGCCTCTTAACCGCATGTAGCCGCGATAAAGACCCATCGCGTTGAAGTAATTCGGAGTTGTTAAGAAGAGCTTGCCTCCGGGTTTCAACACGCGGGCGAGTTCGCGTAGTGCCAACGCCGGATTCGGAACGTGCTCGATGGTTTCACAGGAGATCACGCAATCGAAGGTGGCGTTCGGATGGGCGATCGACTGGATATCCATTACCTGCCACCGTACCGGCAACCCAAGCGAGGCCGCGTAGTCACGACCCATCTTGACACCCGCGGGAGAAAAGTCGGCGGCCGTTAATTCCGGGCCACAATTTTTTGCGAGCCAACAGGAAAAGCCGCCGCGCCCGCAGCCAATTTCAAGAACGCGCTTTCCACGAAGATCTTCGGCAAGCAGGAAGGGCTTCAGCATTCCATGCCAAGGCGCTTGCGCTTCTTCGTCCACCTCAAACCGCTGGTGAAAAACATCGTACGCATTCCTTGCCTGGGTTTCGGTGACCAATCGTTCCTCCGCTGCTGAGATCTATTCTCGCCCGACTCTTCAACGGAGACGAGTGACTGAAAGCACACATCCTGTTCGGCTGGCGTCTTACTGGACCACAACCGCAGCGGTTCCGCTGAGGGAGCGAGTCTCACTCAGGCTTGGCACCAAAACCACAGCAAAAGTGATGTGATAAGTTCCGGCTGTCGGAGGCGCGTGGAAGGTGGACTGCATCGGCGTCTTTACATCTTCGTATGTCAGGTAGCCTTCCGGGCAGTTCGAAAAGGGAAGGGAAGGTTCCTTTCCCTGTTTGTAGGAACACGTTTGCTTATTCCTATCGTAGGACTCCTGCATCAGCCAATTGACGACTGTGTCGCCCTTGTAGCCGGTAATCGTGGCGGTCATCAATACCGACTCACCAGTCGCAATCGATGTTCGGGCAGATACAACGGCAACGCTTACGTTAGCTGCCGGCGGCAACCCGTTTCCGCCACATCCGGCGAGCAGGAGACAGCCGGCCAACGCGAGTCCGGTGACGAAGCGCACTTTCCCCTCCGCCGCGACACTACCTTTTCTGCCGCCGTCTCGCGGTGATTCCCGTCACCAGCAACTCCCGAAACTTACTTACCTACTTCGTCCATAATTCCCGTGAAGCGAGGATCGTTGCGCACGTAAGCAAATTCCGGGTCCTTGTAGATATCGTTCATGCGCGAATAGCCAAAGTCCTTCGCCTTGCGCAGACACTGAATGCTGCGCTCAACGTCGCCTTGGCGAGCATAAAGCTTGGCCAGCACAAAATTGAGCTGCGCTCGATCTTCCGGCGATGACACCTGGGCTGCGATCCCGACCTGGGATGTGCGCAGCATCACGTCAGGGTCAAGTTGCAAGGCTCGTGCATATTGCTGCATCGCGATATCTATTTTCTGACGAGCAAACCACGCCGTGCCCAGATTGGCGTGGAAGGTCGCGACATAATCGCGCAATGCAATGGCCTTGTTGTATTGGCTAATCGCCTTCTTGTAGCTCTTCTCCATGTAATAAGCGGCGCCAAGATTGTTAAATGCCTCGGCATAGTTCGGGTGCAGCTTCAATGCTTTCTTAAAGTTCTTGATAGCGCCACCGGTGTCATTGAGTTGCAGTTGAGCGATGCCGCATTTGTTGAACAGGACAGCGTTCTTGGGGTCCTGCTTCATAGCAGCGTGGTAGTAGGCAATGGCCTGGTTGTAGTCTTTGCGCGCACGCAGCTGGTCGGCGGTTTCTTCCAACTGCAAGGCGGAAGCTGTCGAAGATGGCGGCGGAACAATCACCTTGTTGTCAGAGACTTGATCCGCCCGGGCATACGTCGGCATGCAGAACAAAACGAGCGCGAGGAGTAGCGCCAGGAACAGGAGTCTTGATCGCATAGGAGTACCTCGAGAGTCGAAAAGGGCTGCTTGGTTTTTTGCGGAAGGCAAACAGAATGATTTCAGGTGGGCGAGCATGGGAGATCTTCCTCCCATAACCAATGATAGTTCCGATGGATTGCGATGGCGGAACTTTGGATGATGTCTTCCCGAACTGGAACGACCCGGTCGTCCTCCTCGGAGCAACTCGCGATCGGTCAAGGTGTAAACTTCTCGGCGCTTTTGGTTTGCCTGTCGCTGAACGCGACAGGAACGCTCTCAGGGGAGAATCTGCATGATGAAACGGCTCACGATGTTAGCGCTCCTTTTCACCTGGTCGCTGGGTGCGGCCGCTCAGAAGGGATCGCGCACGATTCTGGCCGTATTCGCTCATCCTGACGATGAGATTTTCGTTGGCCCTGTGCTGGCTCACTACGCGCGTACCGGGGCAAAGGTCTATCTCGCCATCGCCACAAAAGGCGAGAAAGGCACGTCTGATCCGAAGATGCTCGGCGATCCTTTAGCAAAGGTCCGGCACGAAGAAGCGACATGCTCCTGTCATCAACTGGGAATCGAGGTTCCGATCTTCTTTGATCTCAACGACGGCGAGTTGGGCGCGATCACGAACCCCATCGGCAAGAACATTCAGACGGTTGCCGACAATGTACAGAAGCTGATCGGAGAACTTCATCCGCAGGTGATCATCACGTGGGGTCCTGACGGAGGCTATGGACACCCCGATCATCGCCTTGTTTCGAATGCGGTCACCCAGGTGGTGCAATCGATACCGGACGGAGTGAAGCTGGTTTATGCGGCTCTCACTCCGGAGCAAGCAAAGACTTTGAGTGCTGCCTGGTACGCGCCGCTGCCGTGGCACGATACGGATCCTGGTTACCTGACCTTGCACGTGTCCTTTACCGATGCGGATCGTCTCGCCTACCACAAGGCTCTCGAGTGTCATAAGTCGCAATATAGCGCTGAGGAATTCTCGAAGCTTGAGAAGGCGCTCGATCAGGCCTGGGGAGGAACGGTTTCGTTCAGGCCATGGCAAGGCGGAAAGCAGTCCAACGACCTGTTCCGCTAAGAGCGTTAGCAGCTATACTTCAGAGCTCGTGCATTGAGGGTCCCTGATGACGACACCGGCCCTGCGGCCCGCTGAAACCAGCCCACTTTCTCCGAACACATCACCAGAGCGCATTGCCACCGTTGAAGCGGCTCGCAATGCCTGGATCCGCAAGCTCATCGATCTTTCCCGCCGGAACAACCTGCTCTTTTACCGGCCGCTCAAGACCGGCGTCCTCGATCTGTCGGCGGCGAATGGGGCGAAAAAGGCGGAGCTGCTCTCCGGGCAGAGCGTTGCTGCCAGTCGTCTCCTGGGAGATGGGTGGCAACCAGAACACAACGACGTGGTTCGAGACATCAGCCGCAGGGCTTTGATGAACCTGGAAGAGCGCGGCCTGAGCACGTTGTTCGTGGTGATGGGAATGGCCACTTGGGATATCGCAGCGTGGCCCGGCGATGCAGGTCGACCGGTAGACGCGCCGGTCCTGCTTTTGCCGGTGAAGCTGGAATCGACCGCCGGACGGCAATCGTTTTCACTGGTGAGAACAGGCGCTCCACAGGTGAACCTGGTGTTGCTTCACGTGCTCGAGACGCAGTTTGGTGTGAAGACGACTTCCGAAGACCTAATTCCTCATCTTCTCGGAGACGACGAAGGAGAAGTCTTCGACCCGCAACCTCTCTATGACAAGCTGCTTCAATTAGGGCCGAACATTCCAGGCTTCGCGGTTCGTCCCTGCGCAGTGCTGGGCAACTTCGCCTTTCAGAAGATGGCGATGGTAAAGGACCTGCAGGAGCACGCCGAAGGCATGATCGCGCACGATGTTGTTGCCGCCATTGCCGGCGACAAATCGGCGCGCGCGCAGGTCGCCTCTTCGCAGCACGACCTCGATCCGCATGAGCTTGATCGTGTTCCTCCGCAAAACGAGTTTCTGGTGCTCGACGCGGATTCGAGCCAGCAATGCGCAATTTCCGGCATTCTTGCGGGCGAGAGTGCGGTCGTGCACGGACCGCCGGGCACGGGCAAAAGCCAGACCATTACGAATCTCATCGCCAGCCTCACCGCGGAAGGCAAGCGGGTGTTGTTCGTCGCTGAAAAGCGCGCCGCGCTTGAAGTAGTGTTGCGGCGGCTGCAGGAGTCCGGACTCGGACACCTCACTATCGATCTGCATGGAGCCGATGTCTCTCCGCGCAAAGTGATGGAGCAAGTTGCACGTACGCTCGATACCATTCGCAGTTCTACGCCGGTAAATGGCGACGACATTCACACGCGCCTGCAGGAGCGCCGCGAGCGCCTGAACGCACACGTGAAACGCATGCACGAACGGCGAGAGCCGGCCAGGAAGTCAGCCTTTGAATTGCAGGGCCTTCTCCTGCGGCTGCAACCATCGGCGCAAATCTCCACTCGCTGGCGTGGAGCAGACTTGCAGAAGCTCACGCCGCAAGTTGCTCAACAGGTTCGGGACCTGCTCACCGAAGCCGCAGGCATGGCTTCGCTGTTTTTGCGCAGCGACTCATCACCATGGACGGGCGCTAAACTGCCCGATGGAGCGACAGTTCAACGGGCACTTGAGTTGTCGCAGCAACTTGCGACGAAATCATGGCGCGAAGGAAACGCGGCTATCGCCGACACGGCTTCACAAGCAAGACTGAAGTCGCCTTCCAATCTTTCCGAAGCACGGGTGATTTTTGCTCTGCTCGATCGCGTGCATGTGTCGCTCGAAACATATGCGGAAGCGATTTTCTCGCAGGATGTCGCTGCGCTCCTTCGGCAACTCGCTCCCGGCAAAGACGGTGGCCTCGCGGCGTTGTGGGCGACGCTCACCAGTAGTGACTACCGCCAGGCGAAGAGTACCGTCTTGGGGCATCGACAGAAGGGCAAGGCCCCTGTTCCCGAGCTTTATCGGGAAATCGAAGAAATTGCGGCCGAGCTGAGGGATTGGTCAGCTCTAGCCGAAGAAGGTTCGCAGCCCACGAAGGTTGCAGAGTGGCCGTCGTTGTACGCGAAGTTCCGCGCCCTTGAGGCTGATCTCACGGAGCTTGAGAAATATCTCGAGCGGTCATTGGCGACACTTCCTTTCGCTGAGCTTGGCACCCTCATCGATGCGCTTTACGCCGATTCGCGTACACCCCATACGCTGCCGAAACTTTACTCCGTTGAAACGAGCCTGCAGCAGGACGGCGCTGCTCTCTTTGTCGACGAGCTACGCAAAACACGTCCGCCCGTCGAGCGCTGGCCACTTCTCTTTGATTACGCGTGGTACGCCTCTACTCTTGATGCCGCTTGCACCGCCGACCACGAACTACTTGGCTTCCAAGGTTCAACGCATAACAAATTTGTGGAGGAGTTCGGGCGCTTCGATGAAGAACGTATCGAACTGGCAGCGGCGCGTGTCCGTCGCACACACGCCGAGCGAGCCATTGAGGCGATGAATCGATTCCCGGACCAGCAGTTCCTGTTGCGCGCCGAAGCGCAGAAGAGCCGGCGTCATTTGCCACTGCGAAAACTTTTTGCGCAGGCTTCCGATGTGCTCACCGCCGTGTCGCCTTGCTGGATGGCTAGTCCGCTGTCGGTGAGCCAGTTGCTTGATGGCGGCCGTCGCTATTTCGATGTGGTGATCTTTGATGAGGCCAGCCAGGTGCTTCCGGAAGATGCGGTGCCGTCGGTACTTCGCGGAGATCGGCTGGTGGTTGCCGGAGACAGTCATCAGCTTCCGCCGACGACTTTCTTTGCCTCGGGTGAGGACGATTCGCTCAACGCGAACGAGGATCCGCAAGCGACGGAAGGTTTCGAGAGCCTGCTCGACATGATGAACTCATTCCTGCGCTCGCGTTATCTCGAGTGGCATTACCGCAGTCGCGACGAAGCACTCATCAGTTTCTCCAACCACCATATATATCGAGATCGCCTCGTCACTTTCCCGGGTCCGGGTGGACCACCCGCCGTCTCACACGTACTGGTGCAGCAGCCGCCAGGGCAGGACGGCGAAGAAGAAAGCTCCGCGGCTGAAGTCCGCCGCGTGGTGGAACTCATCCTCGAGCACGCGCGGACGCGCCCGCATGAGACGCTTGGCGTGATTGCGATGGGGATCAAGCATGCCGATCGACTGCAGCGCGTGCTCGACCAGGCGCTTGGCGAGTCGCACGAACTGGATGAGTTCTTCGACACCAACCGCTCCGAGCGATTCTTTATCAAGAACCTCGAGCGGGTGCAGGGCGACGAGCGGGATGCCATCATTCTGTCCATTGGCTATGGCAAGGACCGCGCCGGCAATCTGCCCTTCCGCTTTGGCCCGCTCCTCTCGGAAGGCGGGCGCCGAC
>DASTGW010000074.1:0-4021 GCA_035718705.1 Terriglobales bacterium
TCCCAACCGCTCCGCCGCCGCACACTATGCGCGCTACCTCGCCACGGCTCCAGAAGTATCAGCTCCGGAACCGTCTACTCCGCCCGACATTAAAAACTCTCCTGTCACCAATGATGCCAACCTCAACCAGGACAAGAAGAAGCGCCCGCAGCCCCTGCTCTCCGCTCCCGAACTCGCCGGACTCCGCAAGATCGTTCGCCAAGGACCGCGTCACCCCGAGTTCGCCCGTGCCACACGGCTGCTCGACGCGTGCATTTCCTCGCGCTCTACCGCTTAAGTTAAGTGGGATTCAGTTCACGCGTGCCATGCTCACGCTGGCGGGAACTGGCATCGTCACCAGTTCTACCGGTTCGCGCGGGAGTGTCACGGTAAACACCGCGCCATTGCCCGGCGCGGGTTGGAAGTTGATGTCTCCGCCATAGTTGCGCACGATGCCCAACGCGACGCTCAGGCCCATGCCGGTTCCGCCGCCCGGACGCTTCGTCGAATAGAAAGGATCGAACATGTTGCGCAGTGCACCTTCAGCAACGCCCGGCCCATCGTCCTGGAAGCTGATCCAAACGTGCTCGTCGTTCGATCCCACGCGCACGCGGATACTGCCTCTATCGCGACAACTCCCAATCGCCTGTTCGGCATTGATCAGCAGGTTCAGGAACACCTGCATCAACTGGTTGCCGTCGCCCTCGATCGTCGGCAGCGAAGGCTCCGGCAGAAAGTCCACCGTGATGCCGCTGATGCGCAGCGAGTATTGCTGCAACAGCAGCGTGCGCTGGATCAGGTCGTTGAGGTTCAGCCGGTGGTTGCCCCGCATCGGCGGACGCGAGAAGAACAGCAGGTTCTGCACGATCTCCGCCGCGCGGCGCGACTGCTCCTTCAGCAACTTGAGATGTCGCGGCGACGGCTCTCCGTGCTGCAGATCCAGCAGATCGACAGCGCCCAGAATCGCGGTGAGCGGATTGTTTAACTCGTGCGCGAATCCGTCGATCATGTGGCCCATCGCGGCCAGTCGCTCCGCCTGCACCAGTTGCTGCTCGATCAGCTTGGCCTGGGTTATATCGCGAAGCGAGGCAACCACTCCTGCGACCTCGTTGTCCGGACCCACCAGTCGGCTGGCACTGCAGCGCAACGTCTTCCACGTTCCATCGCGATGCTGGCAAACGAACTCTACCGATCCGAGTTGCTCCGTGCCGGCCAGTAGCTCGCGGTACAGTCGCGCAGGCTCGCTGGTTTCGGAAGAGCAGGTCACTGGCCTCCCGATCATCTCGTCGGGCCACCAGCCGAGGGTGTCATGAACGCGCGCGCTCGCAAACGTATAACGCAGGTCCTTGTCGATGACCAGGATCGCGTCCGGGAAGCATTGGATCAGCCGCCGCTTGAACTGCTGCTGCTGCACGATCTCGGCTTCCATCTGTCGCCGCTCGGTGATGTCCACCAGCGTGCCCTGGTAGCGGATCACCTTCCCGTCGGCGTCATAGATAGCGCGCGAAGAATCCAGGCACACGATCTCTGTGCCATCGCGCCGCCGCAAATGGACCTCGCGATCATGCGTCGCGTTGCGATTAAGTTCCTCCATGCGCCGCTGCCGATCACTCGGATCCACATAAAGCTCAATCACCGGCAACGCCAGCAGTTCCGAGCGGCTCTGGTATCCCAGCATGTGAACCAACGCATGATTCACATCCAGGATGCGGCCATCAGGAGTTGTGAAGTACACGCCTTCATGCAGCGTCTCGAACAGTTCCGTGAAGCGCGCTTCGCGTTCCCGTTGTTCCGTGATGTCGCGGCCCCAGATACTGAAGCCGCTTACCTCACCATGGCTGAGGATCGCCTGGATCGAGCAATCGAAGTAGTGCGTGGTTGCGTCGTCTTTCAATCGAACTTCGATCATGCCAGTCCAGTGATGCCGCTCCATCAGCCTCGGCAGCATGCGCTGGACATCTTCTGTGGTGGGACTGGCGATGAAGTTCGACAGCGGCTGAAAAACGAACTCAGGAAAGTTCTTGCTGAGCAGGTCCGCGAAAGCGCGATTCGCAGCCTGGATCGTTCCGTCCGTGGAAACCGCGAGCACCACGTCGTCAAAGCTGTCCACCAGTTCGCGATAGCCTTGCTGCGATCGACGTATCACGTGCAGCAAATGAGCGCCTTGATCAGTGGAACCAGTGGCAGCGGCCTCTCGCTGCGCTCGCTCACGCAAGCCGCGAATTACCTGCCGCTGATGCCCCACGTAATAACTCAGGCCCACTGCCGTCAACGCGGCCGCAATGGGCAGCAGGCCGAAGCGAGCCGAAAGTTGGCTGATGTTGTCCCACGCCGCGGCGGCCATGCCTACCGAAAGCAGAACCATAAAGAGAAGTGCCAGGCGCCAAAGCCTGCCTTCTTCGACATCAAGTCGAGTAAGGTTGCGAGTGCGATCATCTGGGGGCCGTGATTGCGACATAGAGCTCCAAAGGCTCGGCCAGAGGCTGGAGATCGGCGAGTCGATGGTAGGAGCTTTAAGAAGTGAAACAAGAAAGTTGCCCCACGTTCCGCGAAAAACAAGGGTCAACACAATTCCAAAACGGCAACGACGCAGGTCGAAGTCCAAACCCCTGTGCGCATGTCACAGTGCAATGTGAATCGGGGCACTTCGGCGAGTGCGGCCCGGTTGCTATGCTGCGATGCCGCCAAAGTCGGCTTCCAGACATGCTTTACAAGACGCTTAGCGCCGCCGTCTATGGCATCGACGCCAACCTCATCGAAGTGGAAGTCGATGTCTCCGGAATCGCCCAGAAGGAAGAGCAGTTCTGCACCGTCGGCCTCCCCGACGCAGCCGTCCGCGAGAGTCGCCAGCGTGTAACGTCGGCGTTAAAGAACTCCGGCTACGATATTCCCCCGACCAAGATCACGATCAACCTTGCCCCCGCCGACCTCAAGAAAGAAGGCTCGGGCTTCGACCTGCCCATCGCCATGGGCATCATCGGCGCCTACGGCGGCCTCACCAAAGCCGATGTCAGCGACTACATGCTCGTCGGCGAACTCTCCCTCGATGGCAGCGTTCGCCCGGTGCGCGGCACCTTGCCCATCGCCGTCGCCGCCCGGCAGAACAAGGTCAAGAACCTGCTCGTACCCGAAGCGAATGCCAACGAAGCCGCCGTCGTCAGCGGCATCAACGTCCTGCCCGTGAAGTCAATGATGCAGGTGGTGAAGCTGTTCAACACCGGCAACGGCATCACACCGGTAAAACTCGAGCCGCAGGAGATCCTGCAGAAGGTCCAGCATTTCCTCGTCGACTTCAAAGATGTCCGCGGACAGCAGACCGCTAAGCGCGCGCTCGAAGTCGCCTGTGCCGGCGGACACAACATCCTGATGATCGGACCTCCAGGATCGGGCAAGACCATGCTCGCCAAACGCATCCCGACGATCTTGCCGCCACTCACCTTCGAAGAAGCACTCGAGACGACGAAGATCCACAGTGTCGCTGGCGTCCTCGATTCCACTGCAGGACTCGTGGGCACGCGTCCTTATCGCTCGCCGCACCACACCATCTCTGACGCCGGCCTCATTGGCGGAGGCGCGATTCCACGCCCCGGCGAAGTTTCCCTCGCGCACAACGGCGTTCTCTTTCTCGACGAACTGCCGGAGTTCCCGCGCAACGTTCTCGAAGTCATGCGGCAGCCGCTCGAAGAGGGAAGCGTCAATATCGCCCGCGCCGCCATGTCGCTGACGTTCCCCGCGCGCTTCATGCTCGCCGCCGCCATGAACCCCTGCCCGTGCGGCTACCACAATGACAAGTCTCGCGAGTGCCAGTGCACGCCGCCGATGATCCAGCGCTACGTGTCGAAGATCTCGGGGCCGCTGCTCGACCGCATCGACATCCACATCGACGTACCCGCCGTGAACTACAAAGAACTGCGTGGCGGTGCCAGCCCCGAAGGCTCCACCGAAATTCGCGATCGCGTAATGCGGGCAAGAGAAATCCAGCTCAATCGCTTTGCCGTCGCTGGCGAACGCATCTACAGCAACTCGCAGATGACCTCGCGCC
>DASTGW010000075.1:0-4339 GCA_035718705.1 Terriglobales bacterium
CGCCCGCGCTGCATTCTCTGCTATCGCTGCGTGCGCGTTTGCGGGGAAGGCATGGACGTGTGGGCGCTCGGCATTCAGCAGCGCGGTGTGAGTTCCGTGATCGCGCCGAACGAAGGCGATCACCTGAACTGCGAAGAGTGCGGCATGTGTATCGACATCTGCCCCGTCGGCGCGCTGACCTCTGGTGCCTATCGGTACAAAACGCGGCCGTGGGAGATGAACCACGTCGGCACCGTCTGCACGCATTGCGGCGACGGATGCCGCACTACGCTTGGCGTTCGTCGCAGCGAAACCGGCATGGAGATCGTACGCGGCGACAATCGCGACAAGAGCGGCATCAACGGTGACTTCCTCTGCATCAAGGGGCGCTACGCTTTCGACTTCGCCAACTCGAAGGATCGTATTCTCGAGCCGCTGATCAAGCGCAACGGCAAGCACGAGCCCGCCACATGGGAAGAAGCGTTCGAGCTGATCGCCAGCAAGTTCAAGGAAGCCGGAACGTCGGTCGGTGTCATCGGATCCACGCGTACCACCAACGAAGAAAGCTACCTCCTCCAGAAGTTCGCGCGCATGGTGCTCGGCACCAACAACATCGACCATCACCGCACCGCCGATTATCCGGGCTTCATCTCGGCGCTTGCCGGTAATTCGAGCAAGCAGGCGTCCATGCGTGACGCGCTGAATGCTCCCGCTGTGCTGCTCATCGGTAACGACCCGACCGAGCAGCATCCGCTGCTCGCCTGGCAGGTCCGCACCAACGTTCGCCTCAATCGGGGACGGCTGTACGTCGTGAATTCCAAGCCCATCAAACTGCGCCGCCAGGCAACGGCCTTCGCTCAGGTTACGAGCGATAACGGCGAAGCGCACTTTGCTTCTTACCTCGCCGGCAACGACTCCGCCGCGCAGAACCTGGGCGCCGGAACGAACCCGCAATCTGTTAGCGATCTCCGGGAGAAACTCCGCGGCGAAGAGAAATTAGTCGTCGCCTTCGGCTCCGAACTTCGTGCCGAAGCCATCGCGGATCTCGTCCGCGCGTTGCCGAACGCCAAGTTCATCTGCCTCGGCGACTACGCGAATTCGCGCGGCGCCAGCGACATGGGCCTCTACCCTGACCTGCTTCCCGGCTATGTTCCGGTCGGCCAGGGAGCCGCTGGCGAATGGATGGCCAATGCTCCCAAGCAGCCCGGCCTCAACGCTTCAGAAATGTTCGCCGCTGCTGCCAGCGGTCAACTCAAGGCCATGTACATCGTGGGCTCGAACCCCATCGCACGCTTGAGCGTCGATCCTTTCGCGCTACGCAACTCGTTTGTTGTGGTGCAGGACATGTTCCTTACCGAAACAGCCACGCTTGCCGACGTGATTCTGCCGCCGGCAAACGCCTACGAAAAATCGGGCACCTTCACCAACACCTGCGGAGATCTGCAGATGTTGCGCAAGGCCGGCGACGTCAGCACCGTGAAGAACGATTTCGAAATCATCGTCCGCATCGCCGGCGCGATGAAGTTCGACCTGAAGAAACTGGTTCCCTTCGGACGCCAGCCGCTTCGCGCCGACTCCGGCCAGTCGCGCGGCGCACAATCCGGCGAGGCCGACCGTCACGCTGTCTGGCTCACGCGCGCAGGCATCGAGCCGAAGCTGAGCCCGTTCGATCCGTCAGCCATGTTCGACGAGATCCAGCGCATTGTGCCCGGCTACGACGTTTCGCGGTTGAACCTGTTCTCCGGCAATGACGAACAAGTAAAAGTTCCGAGTGCAAGCGCAATCCCGAGCCATCCGGAACTGGTGATGCCGGCCAACGATACGTTGTTTACGTCGGGAACGTTGGGCCGCTATTCCGTACCGCTGAATACCGTGATTGAACGGTTTGAAGACGTTCCGGACAGCGAAGTACAGGCAGACTAGTAGTTGCAGGACGTACACCGTTTCCGTTTGTCATTCCGAGCAGACGTAGTCCGCGAGGAATCTGCTTTTGACTGCATGACCACGACTCTTATCGTGGATTGAAAAAAAAATGCCAACTGGGAATCTCAGTAACTCGACATTTTTGATCGTCTCGATCGTGAAGATCCTGATCTTCCTGTTCGTGCTCCTCACGGGCGTGGCGTATACCGTATGGCTCGAGCGCAAAGTCGTCGGCCACATCCAGAACCGTTGGGGACCCACGCGCGTCGGCCCCTTCGGCCTGCTGCAGCCGCTCGCCGACGGACTCAAGTTCATCTTCAAGGAAGACCTCACGCCGCCTTACGTGCATAAGGTCCTCTACATTGCAGCACCGATGCTCGCCCTGGCGACGTCGCTCATTGCCATTTCTTTGATCCCGGTTGGCGCCGTTGTGAATGTCCCCAATGTGGGCGCAACCCCAATCCAGATCACCGACACCAACATCAGCCTGCTGATCATCCTCGGCGTCACCTCGATCGGCGTGTACGGCATCGCGCTCGCCGGATGGTCCTCGAACTCCAAGTACTCCATGCTCGGTGCCCTGCGCGCCGCCTCACAGATGGTGAGCTACGAAGTCGCGCTTGGGCTTTCGCTTGTAGGTGTGTTGATGCTCACCGGCAGCTTCAGCCTCCGCGACATCGTCGAACACCAGCAAGGCGCTCACTGGTGGGAGTTCTGGCACTGGAACATCTTTATGGGCGGCCAGTTCGTCGCCTTCTTCATTTACATCATGGCGGCGTTCGCCGAGACGAACCGCGTTCCGTTCGATCTGCCGGAAGCCGAATCCGAACTCGTCGCCGGATACCACACCGAGTACAGTTCGATGAAGTTCGCCATGTTCTTCATGGCGGAATACGCGAACATGGTGACCGTTGCGTGCCTCGCCTCGATCCTGTTCCTCGGCGGATACAGCGGTCCGGTCTTCGGACCGCCGATTCTGCAGGCAGTCCTGCCGGTCGTCTGGTTCCTGTTGCGCGTAGTTTTCTTCCTGTTCCTTTATATCTGGGTGCGCGGCACGCTGCCGCGTTTCCGTTACGACCAGTTGATGGCGTTCAGTTGGAAATTCCTGCTGCCGCTCTCGTTGGCGAACATTTTGATTACCGCCCTGGTTGTGGCGTTGAGGGCCTAAACTTTCGGGCACGGCTCGCCGTGCCGGACTACAAACATGCTCCATTTAGTCTTGTTCATCATATTCGGCGCGATCTGTGTGGCCGGCGCCATTAACCTGATCGCCCAGAAGCATCCGCTCTATAGCGCGCTTTCGCTGGTCGTGGTGATGGGCGCCCTCGCCGCCATCTACCTGCTGCTCGGCGCGGAGTTCCTCGCCGCCATCCAGGTCATCGTCTACGCCGGGGCCATCATGGTCTTGTTCGTCTTCGTCATCATGCTCTTGGGCGCGGGCGAAGAAGAGCACACGCGCGGCAGCAAGATTGCCTTGATTTTCGGCGTGCCGGGCATGATCGTCGGCGCGGTCCTCGTTGTCTGGGTCCTCTTGAAGAGCAACCCGCTCGGCGAAACGATCGGCGTCGGCTCACTATATGGCTCGGGCCAGACCATCGGACGCCTCCTCTTCGGCGATTTCCTGCTTCCGTTTGAAATCACCTCGGTGCTGATCCTGATCGCCATCATGGGCGCCGTCGTTCTCGCGCGGAGGGAGAGCTAAATGAACTGGGAGCAGATTCCCCTCTCGTACTACCTCGTCCTCAGCGCGGTGCTGTTCGCTTGTGGTATCACCGGATTCCTGATCAAGCGCAACATCATCACCATCTTCATGTCGATCGAGCTCATGCTCAACGCCGTGAACCTGAGCTTCGTTGCCTTCGCTTCCTATTGGGCGACCATTCACGGCCGGCCCGCGTGGGTGCAACCGCTCAGCGGACAAGTCTTCGTTTTCTTCGTGATGGTGGTCGCGGCGGCCGAAGCGGCTGTCGGCCTTGGCATTGTGATCGCGGTATTCCGTACGCGCGAGACGCTCAACCCCGATCGCGTGAACCTGCTGAAGCTGTAGAGAGTTGAAGTTGTAAAGAGTTGAAGTTGTAAAGAGTTGAAAGCTGTAAAGAGTTGAAGCTGTAGAGACGAACTATGCACTTATTGTGGCTCATACCGGTTTTGCCGCTCGTCGGATGCACGATCAACGGGCTCTTCGGGAAGCGCTTCCCTACCTCGCTCATTAAGACCATCGCCCTCGCCTTCCCCGGCGCGTCGATGGTCTACGCCTGGTACCTCGCGCTCACCGTCCAGCTTCCCTACTTCGAGACCCACGGCGTCTGGATGCGCGCCGGCGACTTCACCATCAACTACGGATTCCAGCTCGACCAGCTCTCCGTGCTGATGATGCTCGTCGTCACCACCATCGGCTTCGTTATCCACGTTTACGCCACCGGCTACATGGAGCATG
>DASTGW010000076.1:0-12491 GCA_035718705.1 Terriglobales bacterium
AGACGGCGCGAAAGTGGGGCGCGGAAGAGATCACCGAACGCGAAGCCACACGCGTCTTGTGAGGCTGCGGTTCAGCAGGCTTACGCGAGGGAAGAATCTTCTGACGAACACCGGACGCGCCTTCGGTTGCGAACCCGATAGCCACGCCCGCTGCGGCAAAAAAACGTTTGCGCAACGAGGCGGACTTGCCTTGTCCCTTTTCGATCGACGATTCCACCAGACGCTGAACTTCCTTCACGAGGCGGAAGGTGGGATCGGTCTTCGACATAAAAACATCGTAGGAAGCGCGCGCTCCGGCGGGAAGTTGGGGCAATCCGGACAAGATCATGACCGGCACGTCGGGACGGATGCGCTTCATCTCCAGCGACAACTCGGCGCCATTCATCCCCGGCATCTGGTAGTCAATGATGGCGGCGTCGAAGCGCTGATATTCGTGCAGGCGCAGGCCCTGCCGCGGGTTGATGCTGGTAACTACCTTGAATCCGAAAGCCTCAAACAGGCAACGGCGAACGGTCAGACATTGAGGGTCGTCGTCGATACAAAGGAGAGTCGGTTTACGGATCGGCACGGGGGACCTCCGACTGGAAATTGAAAACACGGGGTAGTCGCAAACCGAAGCGGCTGCCCAGAGTAGGTGCACCAATGGTGCCAAACCCGAAGTACTGAAAATAGGAGTGTTACGGAACTCACCTTAACGGAACCGATGTAGTTTTTACCGCGCCAGGGCAAACAGGGAGGGTAGGGATTCCTCGCTGCTGCTCGGAATGACAAAAAGGTGAGGGATTCCCTGTGACGATGGTTAAGGCTTTGGACCGCGGAAAAAGCCGTGGGATGAAAGCATCTGGTAGACGAGTGAAATGGGCAGACCTACGACGTTGGGATATTCGCCGTCGATGCGAGTGATCCAGCGCGAGAACATACCTTGAATGCCGTAGGCACCGGCCTTGTCCATTGGTTCACCGCTCGAGACGTAATCTTCCAATTCCTGATCGCTCAAGCGGGCCACATGGACAGTGGTGGAAGCTGACCGAACGTCGTGGATGCCATCGCCCAGCAAGCACACGCCGGTGATTACCACGTGCGAGCCTCCGGACAGCAGACGCAACATGCGAAGCGCATCATGGGGATCTTGAGGTTTTTCGAGGATGTGCTCGCCAACGACAACGGTGGTGTCCGCGCCGAGAACGATAATGTCTTTCTGGTTGGCGTTCTGCCACACGGCATTGGCTTTGTCGAAGGCGAGTCGTTCGCAGTAGTCCTGCGGAGCTTCTCCGGCACGAATCACTTCGGGAACGTTAGAAGCCTGCACGATAAAGGGAATGCGTGCTGCACGAAGAAGTTCCTGACGACGCGGAGACGAGGAAGCGAGGACGAGATCCATCGATGGTGATGTTACACGGTCGGAGTGCAGAGATGCTTCGTCGGACTGACGTCCTCCATACCGGCTAAAGCCGTGGGCTCTCTGCTCACCTGCTAGAATCGAAGCAGGAATGGATCGCGCCCACATACGTAATTTCGCCATTATTGCTCACATCGACCACGGCAAGAGCACGCTCTCGGACCGTCTGTTGGAGCTTACCGGAGCCTTGTCTGCCCGCGAGATGCAGGAGCAGGTGCTCGATGCCATGGACCTGGAGCGGGAGCGCGGAATTACGATCAAGGCCCACTGCGTGCGCATGAACTACCAGGCGCACAACGGGGAAATGTACCAACTGAACCTGATCGATACGCCCGGGCACGTGGACTTCTCGTATGAAGTCTCGCGGTCACTGGCGTCGTGCGAGGGCGCGCTGCTGGTGGTCGACGCGTCGCAGGGGGTGGAGGCCCAGACGCTGGCGAATGCGTACTTGGCGATCAATCACGGGCTGGAGATCATTCCCGTCATCAACAAGATTGACCTGCCGAGCGCGGACATCGAACGCACCAAGGAAATGATCGAGAACACGGTTGGCCTCGATGCTACGGACGCTCTGCCGATTAGTGCCAAGACTGGGGTAGGCGTTCCCGATGTGCTTGAGGCGATTGTGAAACGCATTCCTCCTCCGAAGGGGGAACCGGAAAATCAGTTACAAGCACTCATCTTCGACTCGTGGTTCGATCCTTATCGCGGCGTGATCGTGCTTACCCGTGTCATGCAGGGAACGCTGAAAATTGGTCAGAAGATCCGGTTGTGGTGGAACGGGAAAGTCTTCCAGGTGGAGAACCTTGGCGTACTCACGCCGAAGCCGGTTCCAATCGATCAACTCGAGGCCGGAGAAGTTGGCTTCCTGATCGCAAACATGAAGACCGTATCCGATACGAAGATCGGCGATACGATTACCGACGAAGAGCGCCCGGCGATCGAGCCGCTACCGGGCTTTGAAGATATTAAGCCGATGGTGTTCGCGGGTATCTACACCGTGGATGCACACGAGCACACGATTCTGCGCGATGCATTGGAGAAACTGCGGCTGAACGACTCGTCCTTCTTCTTCGAGCCTGAGAGTTCGGTTGCGCTAGGCTTCGGCTTCCGCTGCGGGTTTCTGGGATTGCTCCACATGGAGATCATCCAGGAACGGCTGGAGCGCGAATACAAGCTCGACCTCATCATCACCGCGCCGAGCGTGCGCTACCACATCACGAAGACGGATAACGAACAGTTGGACGTGGACAACCCCTCGAAGTGGCCTCCCACGGGTGAGATCGCGAAGATTGAAGAGCCAGTGATCCTGGCGACGATCCTGACGAATGAAGAGTACGTTGGGGGGATCCTGAAGCTGGTGGAAGACAAGCGCGGCAAGCAGAAGAACTTCGAGTATGTGAGCGCCACGCGCGTACTGCTTACCTATGAATTGCCGCTGAATGAGGTAGTGCTCGATTTTTATGATCGGCTGAAATCTGTATCACGTGGTTACGCTTCGCTCGACTATCACATGACGGGGACATGGGCGTCGCCGATGGTGAAGATGGACATTCTAGTGGCGGGCGAGCCGGTGGATGCCTTGTCGCTGATCGTGCATCAGGACTTCGCGTACGAGCGCGGGCGAGCGCTGGTGTCAAAGATGAAGGAACTGATTCCGCGCCAGATGTTCGAAGTGCCTATCCAGGCGGCGATCGGGGCGAAAGTGATCGCGCGTGAGACGGTGGGTGCGATCCGCAAGAACGTGCTGGCTAAGTGCTACGGCGGTGACATCACGCGCAAGCGCAAACTGCTTGAGAAGCAGAAAGAGGGCAAGAAGCGCATGAAGCGTATCGGCAAGGTTGATATTCCGCAAGAAGCGTTCCTGGCGCTTTTGAAAGTCGGCGAGGAAGATTAAGCCGAGCGCTCGATCAGGTTTTCGATCGTTCCCAACAAAGTTTCGCGTGCTATGGGCTGACAAAGGTATTCGTCTGCGCCATTGGCAAGACCGCGATTGCGGGAATCCGAAGTTGTGGAAGTCGCGCTCAAGTGCATGATGGGGATGTGCGACGTGATGGGATTTGCCCGCAGGCGCCGACATACCTCGAATCCGTGAATGTCAGGCAGATTCACATCGAGAACGATCAGATCGGGATTCTTCAGCGCTAGTTCGAGTGTCTTCTCGCCAGACCCAGCTTCCATCACTTGATAGCCGTCATAACGGAGCATACGACTGGTGGCGTAGCGCTGAAACTCGTTGTCATCGACGTTAAGGATGCTGCGGACTGAGTTGCGCTTGCAGACCTGGTGATGCTGCGCTACCTTGGCCAGCGTTTCCAACCACACCGTGGGGCCCATCAGTCCTTGCTCGTAGCCGTCGCAGAGCTGCCGTTCGTAGCGCGAAACCGAAGGGAATCGTCCGAGAACCATGGTGCCGATCTGGAATTTCTGCCGAGCGTCTTCGCAAAAGTGGCGGAACTGCTCGTTGAACTCGGGTTCCACGATGACCAGAAGGTCCGGCTGATCTGGGGAGGCAATCAGTTTTGAGGCATCTTCCAGCGACGCTACCCAGGCCACGGAATAGCCACGTTGCTGCAAAATCGCCAGTCGAATGGGAGCACCAAGAAGGTCTTTCTCGACCAGCAAGACGCGATGTGGTTCTGGGGTGTTCATCTCTGGTGTGAAGTGCTGATTAGAGCACAAGTTTGCGCCAGCGAGGTATACACCGGAAATGGTGCAATCTAGAGGCGTACATCGTCCGAATGTGCAAAAGTCGGGGTTGGGAATGAGATTTTCGACCGATGCCTTCGACGTCACTGCTGAAGTGGTTACTTCTCACAATTCCTTGTGACAGCGTGATTTGCCGCTGTTCGTTCGCGGTGCAAACTGCAGAAAAACGAGGAAAATAGAGGTTCTACGAACATTAGGTCTGTTTTCTCCACAAGGTTTTCCACAGTCTGGAGGAAAAGAAAAGGCGGCGCAAAATGGCCGCCTTGTCTGCACTGATTGTGAGGCTCATTTTTGCTGGCCGACGTTCTTTAGAACCGACTCCGCAAAGTAGTTTTCAATCTTAGCCTGGTCACGAATGACGTCGTAATAGGCGGCTTTGAGCAGTTGTTCGCGGCGTTCTCTCAGTTGATCGCGGATGGCTTGCTGAACGCGGGGGTCATTGAGTTCGCGCTGCCCTGCCGGTTCCTTGGAAACGAGTTTGACGATCTGGTAGGCACCGGGCTGTTTGGTTTCAGGGTTTAAGAGCGGGATGATGCCGCTGTACTGGCCGGGCTTGAGTTTCAGCACGGCGTCGCGGGTTGCGGGATCTGTGCGTTGCAGGCCGGACTGCGGAGTGAAGCCGAGATCGCCACCGTTGCCTGCGGAATCCTGATCTTCGGAATAGTTCATTGCGACCGTGGCGAAGTCCTCTCCGCTGTCGAGACGATTCATGATCTGCTGAATCTTCTTTTTTGCCTCTGCGTCATTTTGCGCTTTGTCGTTTTTGAGGTTGCGGACCTGCGGGTTGGGAGCGGCGGTAACGATAATCCGGGCGATATGGTATTGCGGCTCGATCAGATTAAATTCCGGTTTGTGATCGTTGTAGTAAGCCGAAACTTCCTGATCGGTCACGCTGATCTTGGACGTGATTTCCTTGTTGAGAACTTTGTCAACCGTGAGACTACGACGAAGGTCGCGCTTGAAGTCGTCGAGCGTGATGTTGCGCTCCTGCAGTTTCTGTTGAAACTGCTCCGGCGTATAAGGCGCTTTCACCTCGGTCAGTTTGCGATCGACATCCTCATCAGTGGCGAGCAGGCCGAGTTTTTCGGCGCGCTGCATGAGGATTTCGTTATCGATGAGTTCGCGCAGGATGCTGAGCTTCAGACTCGTGGACTGCTCACCGGACGGCTGCTGGGGAGCACCTGCGGTCTGGTTGCGATAATACTTGTCGACTTCTGTCCCAAGTATCTTCTTGCCATTCACCTTGGCCATGACGTCGCCGGAGTTGTCCTTGGAAGAACAGCCAGTGGCAATGCCGAGGGCCAGGATCAGGGCACCCAATCCAAAGAAGGGTTTGAAAGACGAGTGATGCTGAGGTGTCAAACGTTCCTCCCGCTCCATATATGACATTTTACTTGCCGCCGCTCGACGGTTTCTGTGACGTCGAACCAGGAGCGGTTTCGCCGGCATCGGCCAGCGCACGGTTAATGATGGATGTCAGTTCCTGCGCAGGAACTGCGCCGTCAAGCTTTAGACCATTGATAAACAAGGTGGGAGTGGCGCTTACACCGAGAAGATCCGCTTCTGCCATCGAGGATTTCACGGCGCTATCATCCTGCGCTTTCACACAAGCCTGAAGCGTGGTGACGTTCAAGCCGTTCTTCTGACCTTCGGCCATTGCCAGGGCATCGACGGCAGCGAATTGGGCCTCGGGGCCCTTGGTTTGGGAGATGGTGCGAGCATTGGAATGAATTGCGTCTGCGAATCCCCAGTAGGCTGCGGAGTTCTGCTTATTCAGGCAATTGGCGTCTACGGCCGCATGTTTGGCCCAAGGGTGGATCTCAACCAACGGATAGTCTTTGTAGATGACTTTAATCTTGTCGCCGTAGGTCTTCAGGATGTCGTTGGTTAAAGTTTCATGCATGCGAGCGCAGAAGGGACATTGGAAGTCGTCGTAATTGACGATGGTGACCTTGGCGTCTTTGTTGCCGCGGACAGGACGTCCAGTAAGGTCGATCTTGCTCATCACGTCGGCATACGGATCCTTGGTCATGTCGAGCTTGGTCATGCGGATGAGCGTTTTGTTGTCCTTGGAGAGCAGGAACTCCTGATCGTCCTTCTTGTCGCCGATCGAGAATGTAACGGTGAGCGCGTCGTAGGCGGGAAAATCGGGCGAAGGACGGCGAGGCCCAATCTTGATATCCACCTGGCTGGGGACCTGGTAGTGGGCGCGGATCTGGCGCTCCACGCGATGATCGACGTCGGGTGCGGTTGACTGGGCGGCACACCCAACACAGGCAAGAAGCGCGAGACTGCCGACGCGCCGGAGGACGTGGTTACTGAGCTGATTCATAAGGGTCCGAAGCATTCATTATCGCATGCAGGGTATTTGGCCGGGGAAGAGAGGGACCAGCAGGGCAGGTCAGGCGGTTTTGCTTTCGGCCTTCTGGGAGGCGAGTTCACGGTAAACCTCGATCAATCGGGCCACCGAGGACTGCCAGGAGAATCGCTTTACCTGTTCGTAGCCGCGAATCTTTAGTTTGTCGCGTAAGGCCTGGTCGGTGAGCGCACGATAGAGCGACTTCCGGATTTCGAATACATTTTCCGGGTTCACCAGCACGGCGCCGCCGCCGACTACTTCCGGCAGCGAACTGGTGTTCGAGGTCACGACCGGAGTGCCGTGCGCCATGGCTTCCAGTGGGGGAAGTCCGAAGCCCTCGTAGAGTGAAGGGAAGACGAAGACCTTGGCGGTGTCGTAGAAGATGCGAAGAACGTCGATAGGGACGAAGCCGAGGAAACGGACATCGTTCTGCACACCGCTTTTTACGACGGTACGGCGCAGGTCAGGGTGGCGGGAGACTTCGTCGCCAATGATGATGAGCTTGAGGTCGCTATAGAGGTCGTCCTTGCTGAGCTCGGCTTTCAAGGAAGAGAACGCTTCAATGATGCGAATGAGATTCTTGTGCGGACTGATACGACCGGCATAAAGGATGAAGGGGTAGTTCACCTGGTAGCGTTCGGCGATGAACTGCTGTTCTTCGGCGGTGGAATGACCCTGGAGGAAGCGTTCGTCGATAGCGTTGTAAATGACTTCGATCCGATCGCAAGGAATTGAGAAAAGGCGCGACAGGTCGTTTTTGGTGAAATTTGACACCGCCAGAATGCGGGCCGCGTTCTTGAGCACCATGCGGGTGGAATAGAAGTGCAAAGTGCCGCGCAAGCCGGAGTGGTTGGTGGCGCGGTACATGTAGTCGAGCACGTCATGCACGGTGATGATGTAAGGGCATGGTGGAAGATAAGGGGGCAACCAGAACAGGGAAGGTAAGTGAACGAGATCGCACTTCTCGTCACGGAGGATCTGCCTTAGCCGCAGATATCCACGGGCGGAATTTGCCGGGATGGTGAGGTTGACGGAACGAAAGTTCGGAGGCAGCTGTGTCAGGTCAAAAATACGCTCGGCCTCTCCGATCAGAACGTATTCATCGGTGAGATCCAGTTTGCCCAGTTCGCGTACAACGTTGCGGATGTAAGTACCGACACCAAAATCGCTAATGGCCCGAATGTCGATGGCGACACGCACGCGGTGAGTATAGCTGAGAAGGGCGAAGTGATGAGACAGAAGAAAGATGGGGGGAAGGCAAGCCTTCCCCCATGGACAGCAGATCGCTTAGAACTCCAGACGGAGCGAGAAGCGAGCGTAGAAAGGTTGCTGATAAAGGAAAGGCTTCAGGAAATCCGGATTCGATCCGACCGCTTTCCCACCGAGAGCATTGCCCTGATCGATGATCAGAGGACGCGAGCTGTTGGCGATATTGAACAGGTCGGCGCCCGCCTTCAGGGTCATGCGTTCGGATACCTTCCACGGATACTCAGCCTTCAAGTCCACCGTTCCGTTCACGGGGGTGCGGCCTAAGCTGCCGCGTCCGCCGATGGGAATCTCGCCGGCGTTGTTGTAAACGGGATGGTTGCCCAGGGGCTGAATCGGCGTGCCCTGCTGAACACGGAGGGTGGTTCCGAGAGTGAGACCCTTGGCCTTCGTGTTTGGCAGAGTGTAGGCGAAGAAGGTATTCAGCACGTGCCGGCGGTCCGTGTTTAGCGGTCCGGACGCGAACTGATTACCAAGCAGATTGAAGTTGCCCGCAGTGAAGTCGAACAACGAGCTGATGCCAGGGTCGCTCTGACCGTTGTCATTGCGGTAGGCACCTTCGTAGTTGCCGTTGAGCTTAGCCCAACGGTAGTTCACGCGGAACATGTAGCCCTTACTGAACTGCTTGTTGGCTTCGAGTTCGAACGCGCTGTAGTTGCGGACCGGGTTAACGAAGCCGTCAGCAATACCGTCAGCTCCGAAGTCACCGGCGAAGCCACCCGGGCTCGGTCCCGCACCTGTCCAAGCGTTCGGGAAGCAGATTCCGTTTGGTGTGAACACGTTGTGGCTGGCGTCTTGTGCACCGATGGCAACGCCGGCCGGGTTGATGCCGGAGGTGTTCTTTGCGTTACATCCGGCAACGGCACTTACGTTCGTACCGGCTGGAATGATCTTCTGCTGTTCATTCACGAACAGGTCGAGCGAGGTGCTTGGGTTCGCGATGATGGAGTTACCCGGCAAGGGGCCGAGCGAACCTTCCGGAGACACCGAACCGACGTCTTCGATGATTCGCTTCAGACGACGATCGATATAACGCGCGCTGAAAGCGATTCCCTTGAACTCGCGCTCCGCTCCGAAGGCAAATTCGTCTTCGTACGTCATGCGAGTACCTGTTCCGAATCCGCCGCCGCCGCCACCGATGAAGGTGCTGACGCCACCGAAGGTGGTGGTGTTATTCAATACGTGAGCCGGGTCGGCAATCACGCTGAACGTGTTGCCGCTGATTTCAGGAATCAAGTACAGGTTGCTGAGGTCGAGTTCGCTGGAGAGCTGACGGACCGCAGCATCAAGTGGCAGCTGATAGTTGTAGCGACCGAAGTTGGCGAAGATCTTGGTCTTGCCATCGCCCATCGGGTCAACGGTGACGCCAATTCGCGGCGCCCAGTTGTCAGTGAAGGTGTACTGTACGTTGGTTCCGACTACATGCTGCTGTTCCCAACGTATACCTGCGCTGAGATTTACATGACGCCCAATGGCCCAGCTGTCATTGGCGTACGCTGCCTGGTAGTCGCTGTGCGTGGGGATCAGGCCGCCCGCGCCGTACTCGCCGCGATTCAGAGCGAGGTAAACCGGAACGTTCCCTGCCGGTCCATACACCGGACATTGAGGACAATCCGCGGCAGTCGTTGCGTTCAAGAACCACTGCGAGTCAAAGGTGTGTCCCGCCGTTGGTGCAATACCCGTGATTGGCTGACCGTTAAGATTGGTTTGTGGTACCGGCATGCGAGCGCCAGAGCGATGCTTGATCTGGTCGTACTCCGGATTTTCCCAACGGTAACCGACGCTGAGGGTGTGGCTTCCACCGAATCCCTTCACGACTTTTTGGGTATCCACGTTGGCAGAGATGGTGTTGGATTTGTAGTTTGTCAGCAACCCAAATCCCTGGAAAGTTGCGGTGGTGGCGGTGCGATCCACGACCTGATACACCTCAGCCTTGGGAGTTTCCGTGAAGTAGTTGTGACTCCACGATCCCGAAGCATTCACCAGCCAAGTGGGTGACAGCGTGCCGTTGTAGCGGCCCACCATATTGCGGGTGCCATAGTTCATGCTGCTGTAACCAGTGTCATTCTTGATGTTCATGGTCTTCAGCAGATTGTCGGTGTTGGTATGTGTGGGGTCGCCGAAGATCGAGGCTTCCACCTGGTGCCGGTCATTGAGTTTGAAGGTCAACTTGCCGGAGTAGCTGAGAGTGGTGAAGTCCCAGTTATGTTTGAGACCAACCAGAGGAGCAGCGATCGCCGGCGCATAGACTTCACGCAGCTGCCAGTTGGGATTGAACGATCCGAAGAAGAAGAGGTGATCCTTGAATTTCGGAACGTAACCGCCGAATTCGGCCACGTCGTAATTGGCGGCGTTGAGGTTGCTGAGTGGGACAGAAGAACCTCCGCCGATGCCGACTTTGTTTACACGAACGTCGTCGCGATTCAGTCCGCGGGCCTTGGTGGCAATGGGGGCGCCGTAAATCGAGAAGGCGCCGTGATAGGAATTGCCGCCTGACTTGGTGACAATCTGAACGATGCCGCCCGTGGCCTGGCCATACTGCGGCTCGAAGCCGGCGGTTTTGACATTGACTTCCTTGATGAAGCTGAGGTTGATACCGGTTCCGACGGAACCGTACGCAGCGGTATAAACGCCGATGCCGCCATAGGCGGAATTACCGATGTTCACGCCATCGGCCACGTACAGGTTCTCAAGCCCCGAGCTACCGGAGATCGAAGGATTGGTGGTGCCAGTGCCACCGCCGCTCACAACTCCCGGGGCCGCGCTGAACAAAGCGCCCACGTTGCGAGCGATCGGAACGGCATTGTAGAAGGTGTCGTTCAGGTTGGTTCCGACGGCAGTGCTGGTGGTGTCGACGGTCTGCGCATCGGCGCGGACTTCCACCGTCTCTCCGGTGGCTCCCAAGTCTAACTTTACAGTTAAAGCGGACGTCTTGCCGGTGACGACTTCTACAGACTGGATTTCAGCGGTCTTGAAGCCTTTCTTCTCGACCTTGACGCTGTACACTCCCGGTGTGAGAAGGGGAGCGGTGATGCGACCATCGCTTCCCGATGTATATGTTTTAGATCCTGTCGGACCAGTTACCGTGACCTGCGCCTCTGTGACGATAGCGTTCTGCGGGTCGGTAACCATGGCCGAGATCGCGCCCTTCACTGTCGATTCCTGCGCGAATGCACAGGTGACGAGCAGCGCCGCGATTAGAATCCGCGTGACTACGGCCGAGCCAATGCTCCTTGCCATAAACACTTCCTCCTAATGTCCCTTTGCCTTGTTCTTGTCTGTGGGCCCAATGGAGGATGGAAAAGCATGCGTTATTCCAAAGAAAGTGTTGGCGGGGTAAATCTAAGCGATTACGTGTCAGTCGCTCAGGCAGCGGAACTCTTGCCCAAACTTTCGCGGTACAAAACAGATGGGCTGTCCCCGGAGCTCTCCTGTCCGCCCCGAAAGAACCGTGGCCCTGCATGGATCAAGACCCAGAAATATTCAAGAAGAGCAGGGACGACTTGCGTATTGTGCCTTATTGGGGTGACGAGATTAGACGAGAAACATACGAGTTTATGGAAACTAACGGCGGCACTTCTTCTAAATAGTGGAGAGACAGGATTCCCCTTGTAATTGCGTCAGGGATAAAGCGAGAGACAAACGAGGCAGAACTTCTTGAGCCCACGCCGAGAGTGGTGCTCATGTTGTGGTTAAGTCCGGGTGTCAGAATGGGAAGTTCAACGCGAAACTGCGGCTCATGTCCTTGAGCTAAGGCGCGGATACGCTCAGAATTTTTCTGTACCCACGGCCGATCGATCCCAGCAAACACCCCAAAACATATTCACAGACAGGAGGGAACCATGAAGCGGTTTGCGTGTCTCCTTGCATTCCTGTTGCTGGTGGTCACCATGGCCCCGCTCAGAAGTGCAGTAATCAAACGGTCCTTGGAACTTATGCGTTTCAAATTTCAGGTTCCGTGCTCGCAGGGGCGCCACCATCACCGGCGTCACCTCTCACCACCAATGCAGTGCATCGTGACAATGTGATGATTGGCATCGTCACTTACCGGCCGGACGGGATCATTAGCGGATTCTACTGGCAGGCGAACGGCAGCCAAGCCACTTTGAGCAAGCTTCCGTGGCAAGCTGTGTACACGGTCAACGAGGATTGCACGGGATACTACGAATATTCGACCCCTCTGGCAGACAAGCCAGTCCGGGAGAATTTTTTCGTGCTGAACGGCGGTTATGAAATACACATGATGCTAGCTTCCGACGCCGCAGAGGTCGGAGCGAAGATGCCGTTCGCGCTCATGAATTACAGCGGAGTCGCTTATCGAATCACCCGGCAAATGGCACCGCACTGCAGCCGGTATATGGCGTTGGGAACGAAATACAACATCCAGTGCAATGGATCCATGCTGCAGGACGTGTCGAACATGGGCGGCCTGATGGTGCTTTCAACCAGTTCCCTGATCAATATCAAAGTAGGTTGGGACGCGAACGTTACCGGGGATCACATGGTCAAGGTTGGACCGACACTCAAGGACTTTAACGTGACCGGCGCGATGAATGTCAATGAGGACTGCACGGGCGATGCAGACTTCATCTACAGCGATCCTTCTTTCACCGGAACAGTTAAGGTTCGGACCGTCTTTTACGATTACGGCGCTCGTGGGTTCGGACTTCCATTGTTCACGATTCTGGAGAATGGAACCTCGATCCCGTTCCAGGGTTGGAGTTGCCAGTGGATGAATCAGTCGCCGGGATTGAAAGC
>DASTGW010000077.1:0-3692 GCA_035718705.1 Terriglobales bacterium
GGAGGAACTCCGCCCCGGCATGGCACACACGACTTTGCCGCCAGTTCAGACATACTCACCCCACAACCTCGTTACTTACAGAGGAAACTCCTTCAACCACGAGCGAAATTGATCGCGCAGGTCCGGCCGCTTCAAAGCAAACTCAACGGTCGCTTTCAAGAAGCCGAGCTTGTCGCCGGTATCGTGGCGCTTGCCTTCGAAACGGAAGCCGTAAATCTTTTCTTGCTTCAGCAACTCCTTCATGCCGTCAGTGAGTTGCAATTCACCGCCGCGTCCGAGCGGCGTGTTCTGCAACATCTCGAAGATTCGCGGCGTAAGAATGTAACGCCCAATAATCGCCAGATTAGAAGGCGCCTCTTCCATTTTCGGTTTCTCGACAAGATCGGTGATTTCAAACAAGCGCCCATCAAAACGACCCGGTACAGGTTTTCCTGCGATAACGCCATAGGAAGAAATTGCCGGACCTTCGACGGCTTGTGTCGCGATGACTGAGCACTGTGTTTCGTTGAAGACCTGCATCATCTGCTTCAGACACGGGATTTCCGCGTCAATGACGTCGTCGGCCAGCAGGACGGCGAAGGGTTCGTCTCCCACCAGTTCCTTCGCGGTTAAGACCGCGTGTCCAAGGCCCATTGCTTCCTTCTGGCGAACATAGGCCACGTGGATCATGTCCGAGATTTGGCGCACAATCGCAAGCAGGTCAGTCTTGCCGCGCGATTCCAGCATGTGTTCGAGTTCGTAGCTGACGTCGAAATGATCTTCGATGGCCGCTTTGCCGCGCCCGGTGACGATCACGATCTGGTCACAACCGGCCGCCATGGCCTCTTCCACGCCGTATTGAATAATCGGCTTATCGACCAACGGCAGCATTTCTTTCGGCTGGGCTTTGGTGGCGGGAAGAAAGCGAGTGCCGAGTCCGGCCGCAGGGAATACAGCTTTACGAACTTTCATGGGCATACGCGATGAGTCCTGCAGGGTTTTGAGATGATGCCAAATGGTTAACTTATCACAGCGCTTGGATTGACGTTGACGCGGGCCAACCTTAGACTTCCTGCACACGTGGGGTGATGCATGAGACTGCGCGTTTTCTCTTTGCTGTTTGTGTTGACTTCTCTCTCTGTCGCTGCGATTCAGCCGGATCCGAACGAGAAACTCGGAACGGTACACTTTCCGATCTCGTGCGCCTCCTCGCAGCAGAAATCCTTCGAGCGTGGCGTCGCTCTCTTGCACACCTTCTGGTATGACAAGGCCCAGGAGCAGTTCAAAGAAATCGAGCACGCTGATCCAAAGTGCGCGATTGCTTACTGGGGAGAGGCGATGAGCATCTTCCACCAGATCTGGGATCGCCCCAACGAAAAGACGCGCAAAAGCGGGCTGGCGATCATACAAAAGAGTAAAAAGCTCCAGACCAGTCAGCGGGAGCGCGGATACATCGACGCACTAGTCACGTTCTACAGGAATCCGGGCAACAATGACTACGACGCCCGGATCAAAGGGTACGCTGAAGCCATGGAAAAGCTGTCGAAGCAGTATCCGGACGATCACGAGGCTGCCGCGTTTTACGGACTCGCTCTGTTGTCGGCGGCTCCTCCGCGAGATCCGAGCCACGCCAACGAAAAGAAGACACTTGCGTTGCTGGAGCCACTGTTCGTGGTTGAGCCAGATCATCCCGGTATTCCGCACTACATTATCCACGCCTGCGACAATCCGGAAATGGCGCAGAAGGGCCTGAACGCTGCCGAGCGCTATGGCGAAATCTCGGCATCCGCACCGCACGCCGTGCACATGCCGGGGCACATCTTCGCCAGGCTGGGTATGTGGCCGGAGGACATCAAGTCGAATCAATTGTCGGTCGTCGCTGCCGAAAAGTCTGGATCTATGGGGCATGCGCTGCATGCGATGGACTTCCTGAACTACGCCTATTTGCAGGTCGGCGAGGATGCCAAAGCCCACGAACTTGGGGCGAAACTTGCGTCGATGAACGACATGAAGGGGCACGATATGCACGGATACCTGCAGTATGCACGCGCCGAGTTTCCCGCGACCTACGCCATCGAAATGCGCCATTGGAAAGAGGCAGCGACGTTGTCGGTGGATAAGGACGCAGAACCCCAGAACCAGGCGCTGACCTACGGAGCTCGTGCTGTGGGCCACGGATTCCTTCACGACGCGGCAGGCGCTCGCCAAGATCTGGCGGAGTACGACAAGCTGGTGGAGCAGGTCAAGAAATCGGAATACGCGTACGAAGCCGAGCTTATGGGCATGGGCCGCGATCAGATCCGGGCGTGGATAGCATTCGCTGACGGCAAGAACGACGAAGCTGCGCAGTTGATGCGCTCTGTCGCGGACAAGCAGGATGCGCAGGGAAAAGGCGAAGTGGAGATCCCGGCCCGCGAAATGCTTGCTGACATGTTGCTCGAATCCAATCATCCAGAGCAGGCCCTGGCGGAATATGAGCAATCGATGAAGATCGATCCCAACCGCTTCAATGGTTTGTACGGTGCGGCCCGCGCGGCGGAACTGGCAAAGCAATCCGACAAAGCGGAACATTACTACGCACAGCTGGTGAAGAACTGCGCGTCTTCAAAATCGAGTCGTCCTGAACTTGCTCGGGCCAAGGAAGCCGTAAGTGGGAAGAACGCCGCAGCTGGGAAGTAGCGTGCTACTTCGCTGAAATGGGTTGCTGCTGTCCGGCAAGGCCCTCCAGAATGCTGCGCAAGTTCCCAAGTACCTGGTCCGCCGAAGTTGCCGACAGCGTGTACTTCAGTACACCTTGCGGCGAAAAGTTAGCGCCCTTCTTGGTGGCGACGAACCGCATGAGCTTCTCGGGATCAATGGCTGCGTTCTCGCCAAATTTGATATTCACCGTATCACGATGACGATCAATACCCGTAACGTGCAGCCGCTTGGCGATCAACTTCAGGGCCGCGTATTCGAGCAGGTTGCGTACCGGCGCAGGAGGCTCGCCATAACGGTCGGCGAGTTCGGCAGTCACATCTTCCAGCTGCTTCTCGGTTTCCACTCCGGCCACGCGCTTATACATCCGCAGACGATGATTTTCTTCCGCAATGTACTCGGCTGGAATGCGGATGTTGAGCCCGAGATTGAGCTGAACTTCCGCCTCCTCGGTCTCGACCTCGCCCTTCAACTCACGTACGGTGCGCTCCAGCATTGACGTATACATCTCGAAGCCGATGGCATCGATGTGTCCGCTCTGTTCGCCACCAAGTAAGTTGCCGGCGCCCCGCAATTCGAGATCGAGTGCGGCGATCTTGAATCCGGCCCCGAGGTCGGAAAACTCTTTTAATGCTGCCAATCGACGCCGCGCGATCGGACTCAGCTCCGTGTCCGCCGGGATCAGGAGGTAGGCATAGGCGCGGCGATTCGAGCGGCCGACGCGTCCGCGCAACTGGTACAACTCCGAAAGTCCGTGCCTGTCCGCGCGATTAATGATGATGGTGTTCGCCAAAGGAATGTCGAGTCCATTCTCGACGATCGTGGTTGCCACCAGTATGTCAGCCTCATGTCGCATGAAGGCGAGCATTACTTTCTCCAGCTCGCGTTCCGTCATCTGCCCGTGCCCGACGAGAATGCGCGCCTTCGGCACAAGTTCCTGTATCTTCGAAGCGATTTCGTAGATCGATTCCACGCGATTGTGGATAAAGTAAATCTGTCCGCCACGCTCGAGTTCA
>DASTGW010000078.1:0-3105 GCA_035718705.1 Terriglobales bacterium
TTTTCCACTGTCTGCTTCCGCTATCAAGGCACCGATGATGACAACCTGGCGATTCTCGAAACGGTGAATGCATCCGGCAAGTACTACATTTCGCAGACGAAGCTCCATGGGCGGACTGTGCTGCGAGTCGCGATCGGCAACCTGGCAACAACGTGGCAAGACGTCAACGGATGCTGGAAGATGATCCAGGAGGCCGCAGGTCAGGTTCGCAAAAACTGAGTGGAAGCGGATTCGCGCGGGTTGGTACACTTACCAGGTAGGCGATGGAGTTCGCCATAACCGCCCCACTGGCGTGGGTGCTGATAACTCCTACCGGATGTTTGCCGAAACTCTGAGCAGGAGAGATCCACCTTGCAGAACGTTTTGTGGATATCCATCGGCGCCGTACTCGGTGCGAACGCACGCTATTTTCTGAGCCGCTGGGCCGCGCGAGCCTTATCACCGACTTTCCCGTACGGCACTCTTATCATCAATATCACCGGCAGCTTTGTAATCGCCCTCTTCCTGGTCTGGACCTCGGAGCGGGCGATTGTTGATCCGCGATGGCGCATGCTGGTGGTAATCGGCTTTTGCGGCGCGTACACCACGTTTTCAAGCTACGCCTTCGAGACCATGTACTACTTCCAGCAGGGCCATTGGATGCTGTTTGCTACGAATATACTTTTGAACAACGTGCTGTGCCTGGCGGCGATTCTGGCCGGCGCAGCGTTAGCCAAGGCGTTTTGATATGCCCGACTCCACCGGTGTACAAGTCACTATCTATTTGAACGAAGCCGACGAGTGGCACCATAAGCCGCTCTATCTCGAGTTGCTGAGATACTTGCGCAGCGAGAGCGTCGCGGGCGCCACTGTCCTGCACGGCTACGCCGGGTTCACGGGAAGGCAAAAAGTTGAGACCAGCCACCTGGTAGATGCAGGAGGCAAGTTGCCCATCATCATCGTGTTCATCGACACCGAGGACCACGTTCAGCGCGTACTGCCGACGGTGAAGCAGATGGCGCCGCATCGTCTGATCGTGCGGGAAAACGTAAAGATCGAACAAGGTCTCGGGTAGCCCCTACTTTCCTTCCGGCAGCTGCATCTAACCTCGGCGCATGGCCGCCAAGCAACCAACCCTCGACTCCACCCGCCGCAGTGCTCACGAAATCCTTGAACAAGTTGCCCAGAATGGCCGCGATGAACTTGAGCGCTCTACCCATGCGCTCTTCTTTTCCGGCCTCGCGGGAGGAATGGCAATGGGACTGACCGGCCTCGGGGTGGCGGTGATGCAGGCCACGCTGGGCGAAGGCCGCTGGCAGGAAGTGGTCGCGCACATGATTTATCCCATCGGCTTCATCGCGGTCATCATCGGACGTGCGCAACTGTTTACCGAAAACACGCTTTACCCGGTAATCCTCGTTTTCGATGAACCAAATCGTATGCCGAACATGTTGCGCCTGTGGGCGACGGTGTTCGTGTCGAACGTTGTTGGCGCGTTAATCTTTGCATCCTTGGCGGAACGTACTCCCGCGCTCAACCCGGCCTACGGCGAAGCGTTGATGAAACTCGGCCTCTCCGCGGCGGCCAATTCGATTGGCTTCATCTTCTGGAGCGGCGTGATCGGCGGATGGATCATCGCGCTCGTCGCCTGGATGGTGAGCGCGAGCCATTGGACCATCGGGCAGATTGCCATCGTGTGGATGCTCACCTTCCTCGTTGGTATTGGACACTTCGCGCACTGCATCGCTACCAGCGGCGAAATCTTGTCAGCAGTAGTTGGGGGACTGATGCCAGTTTCGCTTTATCTGAAATGGCTCCTCTTTGCGACCATGGGAAACATCGTAGGCGGTGTGACGATCGTGAGCTTGCTGAACTACGGACAGGTGAAGGCGGGAGAGGCCGACTAGCTACTCCCAGCGCAGGCTTTCGACGGGATCAAGCTGAGCGGCGCGCGTGGCGGGAACAGTGCCGAACAGCACGCCTACGAGTGTCGATACGATGATGGCGATGATCGCCGACAATCCTGAGATCGGAATGCGGAAACTCGTAAGGAAGCGCACCGAGAACGGCAGCGCCAGTCCGATGATGATGCCGACGATGCCGCCCGAGATCGAGATGAACATCGCTTCCGCCATGAACTGATACTTGATCTCGCGGTTCGTGGCGCCCACGGCTTTGCGGACACCAATCTCGCGAATACGCGAACTCACCGTGGCCAGCATGATGTTCATGATTCCGACGCCGCTCACGATCAGCGTGACCGCAGCCACTAACAGAAGAACCGCCGTCAGTGCGTTGGCAGTCTTCGCCGCCACATCAAGCAACTGGGTCAGGTTCTCTACGTGATAGACCGACTCTGGCCGGTGACGCGATTGGATCACGCGGCGGATTTGTTCGCTGCCACGCTCGACGTCGGAAGAATCAGCCATCGAGAAGAAGATCTGCTTCACGTAATCGGTGCCGGTAAAGAAACGCGCAACGGTGTATGGGATCAGCAGTGTATCTTCGGCGATTTCGGACTGTCCGAAAGTCTCAACGCGTTCGCGGAACGTGCCGATGATGGTGAACGGCAGTCCGCTGAGCTTGATCTGCTTGCCGACTGCAGCCTCCGTGCTGCCAAAAACTTTCTTCGCGAACTTGTCGGTGGTGATCACCACCTTGGTTCTCGAAGCAGTGTCCTCTTCATCGAAGAAGCGCCCCGATACGACGATCAAATTGCGCACGAAGTAGTACTCGTACGAGACGCCGAGCACGAGGATGTCGCGTTCTTTTCCTCCGCCGACGGAAATGCGATCGTGCAGTTCCACCATGGGCGACGCATACGAGATGCCCGGCACCTGCTCGCGTACGGAACGCAGGTCATCGACTGTCAGCAGGTCCTGTGGGACGGTCGAAACCGAGCCGCTGCTGCCGCCTTCGTAGTACGCGTAAACCATGTTGGCGCCGATCGCCTGTATCTGCCCCAGGATGTACTGCTTGCCTGTCATGCCGATCGTGACCACGAGAATCAGCGAGGCCGTGCCTGAGTTGGTGATGGTGAAGCCCAGCTGCTGCGAGCCGCCCACCGCGCCGGTACCGAAATCGGATCCGACCAAGCCGATCACGAAGCCCGTCGCGCCACCGCCG
>DASTGW010000079.1:0-4139 GCA_035718705.1 Terriglobales bacterium
TCGCAATCCCGGCCCCGAAGATTTCACTCGTTCCCACCGAGAACTGACGCTTGAAAACGCGCCACGGCAGCACTCCCATCAGCGCCGGTGCGTCGAGGTAGCTTTGGTGATTCGGCGAGAGGATGAACGGTCCGTTCTTCGGCAGACGGTCAAGCCCACGCACTTGCATGCGGAAGAAGACTTTGCCGATCAGCCAGAATCCGCGAGTCGTGAGATACCAAAATACGGTCGAGAACGGATGGGGCTTTGCTAAAGCGAGAATCTCCTGTTCCGTAGGATCTTCCGCCAGGATGCGCTCCCACGTGGGACTGGCTTCTCTCGTTCCCGCCGCTCCGATGCGCGAACGCACTGCGTCCACCAGTTCGCGGACGGTATACACCTCCGACACAACCGAATCTTCGACGAACGCTCCCAGTTCGCGTTCGAGCGCGACGAGCAGTTCCACGCGCTCCATCGAGTCGAGGCCGAGGTCAAGTTCCAGGTTGTCGGAAGGGAAGACCTGCTCCCGCTTTGTCTTCGCCGCCGACTTGATTACGGCCAGCGCGCTCTGCACTTCGGGAATCGCCATCCACTCGCGATCAGCATCAGAGAGCTCACGAGCCGCGCCTGAGCCGCTCTCCATCTGCGCCGATCCCGCTCCCGCGCGAACTTTCTTCTCTACTTCGCGCCGCTTCAGTTTGCGCGTGGAAGTACGTGGCAAATCTTCCTGCCAGATGTCGTAGCTCAGAATGCGTTTCGTGGCCGGCAATTGAGCGGCGAGCGTCTCAATCTCGAAGCGCACAATCTCTTTCGCGTTCACGATCTTGCGTTCGCGCAGCACTTCGAAATTGGGCACCACCACGCCATGCAGACGCTCGGAAAGGGGCTCGCCCGGCTTGCCTTCGAGTCCGATCACGCAGACTTCCTTGATAAACGGGCTGCGCTGGAAGTGCGTCTCGATCTCTTCCGGATAAATGTTCTTGCCGGAGCTGAGCACGATGATCTCTTTCGCTCGTCCGGTGATAAACAGACTTCCGGACTCGTCGAGATACCCAACATCGCCGGTAAGCAGCCACCCATCCTTCATCACCGATGCGGTGGCATCCGGACGGTTGTAGTAACCCTTCATCACCACGCCGCCCTTGACCGCGATCTCCCCGACTTCGCGATTGAGTTCTGAGTCGTGTTGCGGGTTCACGATCTTCACTTCCACGCCGTACATCGGCTGGCCGACCGAGCCGATCACGTTCTTCTCCGGACGCGTCACTGTCGCAGCGCCGCTGGTTTCGGTTAGTCCGTAGGCGTTCAGGATGGTGTAACCCATGGCATAAAAGTCGCGACCAACCTGCGGATCGAGGCGCGAGCCGCCGGTGATGAGGTAGCGCATCTTGGAGCCGAGCATTTCGTGGACTTTGCCAAACACTACCGGCCCGAGATTCACTCCCACTTTCCGCAGAAACGCGCTCGAACGCAGCATCAGACCAAAGATCTTTTCCGTTAAGCGCCCTTTCGAGCTCACCTCTTTGTTGATCTTCCCGTGAATCAGGTAGAAGAACTGCGGCACGCAACAGAAGATGGTGATCCCGCGCTCGCGCAAGGCTTTCATCAATTCCGTCGTGTTCAGCGCTTCCAGAAACACGACGCGCGCGCCAACCACGAGCGGCAGCAGCAGGTTGGCCATCTGGGCCAGGGCGTGGAAGAGCGGCAGAATTCCCAACAACGCGTCCTGCGGACCAAGGTCCTTGATCAGTCGGAACGCGCCCTCCGCCTCTGCTTCAATGGAACTGTGGGTGAGCGTCACCCCCTTCGGGTCGCTGGTCGTGCCGGAGGTGTACAGGATTGCCGCCATCGAGTTCGAATCCACGTCCACGGCGCGGAAGGTTCCCGGTCCCGCCGACAACATCTCATCGAACGTAGGCACCTGCACGTCGGCTGCGGCTAACAACGCCAGCTTCACCGGCGCCTTCTTCAGTGCCTCTCGTGCAATCGGCAGATGCTTGGGATCAACGAACAGGAAGTCAGCGCCACTATCGAGCAGCAGCTTGGCCACCTGCTCTGCATTGAAGGCTGTGTCGAAGGGGACTGCCACCGATCCAGCAGCCAACATGCCAAGATACGTCGCTACCCAGCGCGGACCATTGTTGGCCAAAATCGCGCAGCGCGTTCCCTGCGGCACGCCAGACGAAGTCAGCCAATTGCCGACTGAGTCCGCCATCCTTCGCAAGTCCGCGTAGGTATAGCTTTCTAACTCGCCTGACTCGCGCTGAAACTCGACGGCGATCAAGCTGGGGTACTTCTCAACGGTCTGTAGAAACCGCGAATAGAAATTTGCCATGGAGTAAAGCGTGAATATACCTGAAAACGTGCAACAGCCCTAATGCTGGTGCTCTCGAATTCCCGCGTGACTTTGCCAGCACGAGTTTCCTCAATCGCATCTCACCCCGCTAAAGGGAGGTACGAATGCAGACTGCACATGAACTATTCCTGCACGAACTGAGCGACATGCTCGACGCCGAGCGCAACATCCTCGAAGCCCTCGAAGAGCAAGCCAACGAGAGCAGCCGACCAGACCTGCAGAAGGCGTTCGAGTCGCATCGTCAACAAACCGAAAAACAGGTCCAACGGCTGGAGCAGGTGTTCGAAAGCCTGGAAGAAGAGCCGGAAGAGACCGAGTGCAAAGGTATCCAGGGTCTCATCGCCGAGCACGATTCGTTTAAGGAGGAAGACCCGTCGGAAGATCTCATCGACATCTTCAATGCTGGCGCCGCCTGCAAGGTGGAGCATTACGAAATTGCCGCCTACACGTCTCTTATCAACCTGGCTCAACAGATGGGCCACACCAAGGCCGTGAAGCTGCTGAACCAGAACCTGAAGGAAGAGCTGCAGACACTGAAGAAAATGGAAGGCTTCATCAAGAAGCTCAAACCTGAGCGCTTGATGGACGAAGAAGAGGAGCAGGAGGAGGAAGACGCGGTCGGCGAAGAGATGGAAGAGTCCGACGAAAGCGCCTCCACACGCAAGAGCAGCAGCAAGAGCCGTTCTGGCCGTCGTGCCGCCTGATCATCCCGGAGCCGGTCTTCTCTAGCAGGGGGCCGGTTCCTTCCCTATTCGGGAGCCCTGGAAAATCCACTGCTTGCGTCTTCTCGATGTGGTGGTATGCTTCGTCCAGAAAACGTCCCATGCCGATGTGGGACTGCCACTCTGCCAGGGGAGGCGCTTATGCAGATCGAACTCACGGAACGGGAAGTCCGAAACCTCATCATCGTGCTTGACCAGCGCTTGCAGAGCCTTCGACATGAGATCGTGCACACATCCATGCACGAGTTCAAACAGAAGCTGAAGGACGACGAGCGCATACTGCAATGCCTGCACGACAAGCTGGTTACCCTCGACGCCCTGAACGTCGCCTGAGCGGAGTTCCTCGACCGGCTTTCGCGCTTTCATTTAGACTTTTGGGTCATCCCAGGAGTCTTTATGTATTCGCGTGCCCAGGCCGAAGTTGAACCCGCCGTTTCTTCCAAAACTCTTCCGGCAGTCGATCTGCGCAGTGACACCGTCACGCGTCCCACGCCGGAGATGCGCCGCGCCATGTTCGAGGCCGAAGTAGGCGACGACGTTTATGGGGAAGATCCCACGGTCAACCGGCTCGAACAGCGCGCTGCCGAAATCTTCGGGCGCGAAGCGGCAATCTTCGTTCCCACCGGAAGTATGGGGAACCAGATCGCGATCAAGCTTCACACTCGCCCCGGCCAGGAAATCATCTGCGAGGAGCGAGGGCATATCTTCAATTACGAAATGGCCACCCTTGCGAGTTTCTCCGGATGCCTTGTACGTCCTATCCCTGCCGAGGCCGGCATCCTGCAGTGGGAGCAGGTGAAGAAGAAGATCGCGGGCCCCACCTACTATCTCGCTCAGACCGGGCTCATCTCGCTCGAGAACACACACAATATGGCTGGAGGAACGGTGTATCCGACGGAAGTCGCCGAAGAAATCTGCGACAACGCTCATGAGCGTGGAATCCCCGTTCATCTCGATGGCGCACGCGTCTTCAATGCGGCGACGGCGCTCGGTAAGCCTGTTGCCGAAATTACGAAGAAGTTCGATTCGGTGATGTTCTGTCTGTCAAAGGGCCTGGCTGCACCGGTTGGGTCCATGCTCGT
>DASTGW010000080.1:0-5396 GCA_035718705.1 Terriglobales bacterium
ACCTCGAAGTCCGACCACCCGAAGTTCGAGGAGGCCGGGAAGAAATCCTGGTTTGGCAACTCCGGCAAGCTCGAGCTGACCGAAGCCGCGGGACCGACCGACCTCGACCCCGAGGAGCAGGTTAACGTCAGCGTTTACAAGAAGGGCATCCCGTCGGTGGTGAACATCAAGTCGCGGGCGGTGAGCTACAACTTCTTCTACGGCCTCATGCCGGAAGAAGGTCAGGGCACCGGCTTCATCCTCGACAAGGAAGGGCACATCCTCACCAACTTCCACGTGATCGCCAACGCGCAAAAGGTGGAAGTGACGCTCTTCAACCGCAAGACCGTTCCCGCGCAGGTCGTCGGCACCGACCGCCACCATGACCTCGCGATCCTCAAGATCGACCAGCCCAACCTGCAGCCTGTCACGCTTGGTGACTCGCGTAACATCCAGGTCGGCCAGAAGGTGTTTGCCATCGGCAATCCGTTCGGCCTCAGCGGGACGATGACGCGCGGCATCGTAAGCTCTATCCGCTCCGTGCGCGGCCCATCCGGCGATTCGATCGACGAAGCCATCCAGACCGACGCCGCCATCAACCCCGGCAACTCCGGCGGACCGCTTTTGAACTCCAAAGGCGAGGTGATCGGCATCAACTCCATGATCTTCACCGGCGGCGCCGAGCAGAGCGCCGGCATCGGTTTCGCCATCCCGATCAACACCGCCAAAGCCGTGCTGAACGACCTCGTCAACTACGGCCGCGTAAAGCGACCGTCGCTGGGCATTGCTGGTCTTCCGATCGGTCCGGAACTCGCCGACCAGATGGGACTCGCCCAGGATTACGGAATCCTGGTGATGCAGGTCGCTCCGGGAAGCGCCGCGGAACGGGCCGGCCTCAAGGGCGGCAACCAGCGCGCGCTGCTGGGCAACACGCCGATCATGCTGGGCGGAGACCTGATTGTCGCTATCGATGGCGAACAGGTGGAGGACATGCAGGATCTCTCGCGCGTGCTGAATAACCATCGGGCAGGCGACGCGATCACCGTGACCATCTACCGTGGCAAGCGCAAGATGGACGTGAAAATCGTGCTCGGAGAGGCAAGAGAAGCGTAGAAGAAATCAGTGAATTGGTAAGTTGGTAATTGGGTAATTGAACCCTGTTCTTTAAATTACCAACTTACTAAATTACCAACTTACCCAATTAGCAACTTTTATGAGCGTTGAATTCGTTCGTGAAGTCTCGATGTCGTTGCCGCATGTGACCGAGCAGATCCAGTGGGAAGACCATCTGCTCTTCAAAGTCGGCGGCAAGATGTTCGCCGTCACCTCGCTCGGCCCGGTGGGGGTACGCCTATCGGTGAAGTCCACTCCGGAAAAGTTCGCCGAGCTCACAGAGATTCCCGGCGTCATCCCTGCGCCCTACATGGCGCGTAACTTCTGGGTGGCGCTGGAGCGCTGGGACGCCGTACGTCGATCAGAGTTGGAGGAATTGATAAGGGAGTCGTATCAGCTGGTGTTGGCGAAGCTGCCGAAGAAAAAGCAGGCGGAACTGGCGGGCAAGTCGGTGAGAGAGCCTGCCGGTAAAAAGCCGGGCACGAGGAAGAAGACGTCGGCGGTAAAGAAGAAAGCTGCACGCCGCGGAAGGTTATAGGGGATGCTCTTTATCGACGTGTTCGTGGAGTACTTGATTCGAGTGTTGGCTCGTTTTGTGAAAGAGATTCGGACGAAGTCGTGGCCCAGAGTGAGTGCGGAGGTGGTTAGTGCCGAGTCAGACTCTGGGGTCACCGCGTTGAGATTGGCGCGAGTTCACTTTCGCTACCAAGTGGATGGCGTCGTTTATGAAGGGAGCGACACCAAGCCATTCTTCAACCTGGATTACCGAGATCAGCACCTACGCAAACACCCACCCGGCACGAGAATGGGTGTTGTTGTGAATCCGAAAGACCCCACGAGTTCGTTCCTCCGTAATCCGTTCTGGTTCAGCTAATCTCAAGCGGCTCGTTCCCGCTTCCTCGTCCGAGCCGCCTTCTTTGCCGACGCACTGCGCGACGCCGCGCTCCTCTTCTTTGCCGCCGACTTCGCCTGGCGCGACAGTGCCTTCTTCGACGCGGCCTTGTGCGGCATGCGTTTCAGCGCGCGTTCGACTCCCGCGGAACGCTTCGCCGAGGCCTTCTTCTTCGATCGTCCGCGACGCAGTGCGCTCTGCGCTGACTTGCGAGTCTTGGCGGAGGTCTTCCCTTTCTTTGGCGCCTTGAGACCGACTCCGGCGGCACGTGCCTTGTTGAGTCCGATGGCGATTGCCTGCTTGGTGTTCTTCGCGCCATGCTTGCCTTCGCGAATATGGTCCATCTCTTCGCGGACGAACTCCCCGGCTTGCGTGGATGCTGACTTCCCTTCTGCTTTATCTTTGCGAGCTGCTTCAAGCGTACGTTTCTCTGGCATAAAAACGGAGATGCAAGAGGTTCGAAAGGCGATGTCTAAAGCCACAACTTCCTCAGCTTTCCAGTCAGCCTGAGTACAATGAATCCATGAGCGCGGATGTGCCGCGAAAGAACTATGTGCTGGCGCTGCTTGGAACCGCCATCGTTGTCGGCGGACTGGTGGCCATCCGCGAGCAGATCAATCTCACCACCACGGGATTAATTCTCGTGCTCAACGTGATGTTCGTGGCGCTGTGGACGGGCCAGGGTCCGGCGCTCTTGGCCGCCATCGTCACATCGCTCGCCTTCAATTTTTTCTTTATTCCGCCTCTGCATACCCTGCATATCCACATCGCGCAGGACTGGATCGCATTTTCCGTTTTCATCGTAACTGCCGTCGCGGTCGGACAACTCTCTTCCCGCGAGAAGATGCGAGCAGAGCAGGCGGAAAGCCGTCGGGTGAAGATCGAAGAACTGTACCGGCAACTGCAGCAGGCCTTCGAACAGGCGAGCGAGGCCGAAACCCTGCGCCGCAGCGAAAAACTCAAGACCGCACTGCTCGATGCCGTCACCCACGATCTGCGGACGCCACTTACGTCCATCAAGGCATCAGCCACGGCTCTGCTCGATGAGGACCAGCAGAGTCTGTCGTCTGAAGGCCCGCGGGAATTGCTGACGATCATCAATGAGGAGTCAGACCACCTGAACCGGTTCGTGGAAGAGATGATGGCCGTGGCCAAGATCGAGGGCGGACATCTGCTGCTGCATCCGTCTCCGACCTCGGCGGAAGAGATCGTGGACCAGGTGCTCGACCGGGCCAGCAAGCTGCTGCAGGTGAAGCGAGTAGAAATTGCGATCGAGAACGGTCTACCGTTGTTACAGGTAGACGCCGGATCGCTTTCCCAGGCGCTGTTTGAGATCGTTGAAAATGCAGCCAAGTACACACCTCCTGGAGGACAGATCCGGATAAGCGCGAATCGAGGAGAGGACTCGACGGTTACCGTCTCAGTAGAGAATGATGGACCAGTAGTTCCGTTGGAATTGCGAGGAAGGGTGTTTGAAAAATTCTTTCGGGCTTCCAAGAAAGAGAAGGAGCATGGGTTCGGGATGGGTCTGGCGATCGCGCGGGGCATCGTGGAAGCCCACGGAGGCCGCATCTGGATGGACGCCACAAAGGACAATAGCGGGACCATCCTCCGCTTTACGGTGCCCGCCCAGGTGGAACAGCATGAATGATCGATTGCGCATTCTTGTGGTAGATGATGAGCCGCAAATCCTGCGAGTGCTGCGCCGTGGCCTCGAGGGCAAAGGATACGACGTCGCCGCCGCACCCGACGCACCGACCGCTCTCGACTTATTGAAGGCGACCCGTGCCGACCTGCTCATCACCGATCTCCGCATGCCCGACATGGATGGCATCGAGTTGTGCGAACGCGTACGGCAGTTTTCGCAAATCCCGATCATCGTGCTGTCGGTAAAAGGCGAAGAAGCGGTCAAGGTGCAGGCGCTGGACGCAGGCGCCGACGACTACATCGTGAAACCGTTCGGCATGGACGAACTGCTGGCGCGAGTACGCGCGCTCTCGCGGCGACGCCGCAGTGAAGGCGATGCCCAGGCCGCGCCGCTTAGTGTCGGGGACTTTGAAGTACGTCCAGAACAGCGTGAGGTGCTGGTCCGCGGAAACGAAGTGCATTTGACGCCGAAAGAGTACGACCTGATCTTGTACTTCCTCGCGAATCACAGCAAGGTTCTTACCCACCGAACCATTCTGCGGGCGATCTGGGGGGAGAACAGCGCGGAACAATCCGAGTACCTGCGCGTATTCGTCGCGCAATTGCGGAAGAAAATTGAAGTGGACCCGCGCTCGCCGAAGTACATCCTCACCGAGCCTTGGGTGGGATATCGGTTTAATCCGGGAGCCTAACCGTTCTTGGTTCGCTGAAACTCCCGGTAAACTTCGCTTTTCGAGATTCCAAGCTCGCGAGCTACACGCTTCAGTGCGTCCTTCTCCTCAAGACTGTTGTCGCGCATCATGCGGGTCATCATCTGCGCAATGGTCTCTTTTTTCAGGGCGGGCTTTTCTGATTCTTCAGCTTCGCCAATCAGAAGTGTGATCTCGCCTTTCAGTTCGCCGCGCTGTTCGGCGATCTTCAAAACATGTTCGGCCGATCCGCGCAGGAACTCTTCATGAATCTTCGTCAACTCGCGCGCGACGACAACGTGGCGCGAAGGGCCAAGTATCTCGGTAATGTCTTTCAGAGTTTCGATTATGCGATGCGGGGCTTCATAAAAGACATGAACACGGTCGGAAGTTTTCAACTCCTCCAGCAGCTTGCGACGTTGTCCTGATTTCGCTGGAAGAAAGGCGTGGAACTGAAAGTTGTCGGCCCCAAGTCCGCTAGCGACCAGAGCAGAGAGAAAGGCCGAAGCGCCGGGGATGGGAATGACGGCGAGATTGTTGTCGATCGCCAGCGTTACCAGCTTATGTCCAGGATCTGATACGGCGGGCATGCCGGCGTCGGTGACGAGAGCGATGCTGTCGCCGGCCTGAATGCGCGCAATCAGTTCAGGCGCCCGCTCGACTTCGTTGTGCTCGTGATAGCTGATCGTCTTGGTATGAATGTCGAAGTGGTTGAGAAGCTTCTGCGTCTGGCGCGTGTCTTCGCAGGCAATGAGCGTGGTGCTGCGCAGCACACGAATCGCACGCAGTGTGATGTCTTCGAGATTGCCGATGGGTGTGCCCACCAGGTACAGCGCGGGCGCAAGCGGCTGATCCGGCATTCACAGAGTGTAATGCAAACAGTGCCTGGAACCGAGATGTGGACAGGGCAACGCCCGGTTCCGCACTTTCCGTAGCTTACTGCGGCTGGTTGTCGCTGTCGCTCGGCTTGTTCTTGTCTTCGTCGGTGCCTTGGGCCTTACCGGTAATCTTGCTCCCGACGGCAGACATTCCCTTGCCAACTTTCTCGACGCCTTCCACCGCGAGCGACTTGCTTC
>DASTGW010000081.1:0-9119 GCA_035718705.1 Terriglobales bacterium
CCACGCCGATCAGGTTGAACTTCGCGCCACGAAAATCAATCTCAGCGTTACCCTGCCGCAACAGTCTCATGCCGTGCTGCTGGAAGAGTTCTTCCGCCTTGTCCTCGGCATTCGCGTAGATCTCATGATTACCATTGCATCCCCAGACACCGAGCGGCGCGCGCAACCGGCTCAACTCGGCGATACAGCCGGCCAGCGGGTCGGTTTCATTGCTTACGAAATCGCCGGTTACCAACGCGAGGTCGGCGCCAAGATCGTTGGCCATCCCGACCGCACGACGCACTTCATCGAGCGGCATGTAGTCGCCGCTATGAATGTCGCTTAGTTGCATGATCTTCATGCCATCGAGTCCGGGTGGAAGGTCGGCAATTGGGACATCGACCTTGCGTACGCGGAAGTCGAAGCGTTGCGCCGCAAATCCGTACAGGCCAGCCACCAAGGGAATTGCTGCCGCCACTCGGGCGGTATATCGGAAGAAAGCCCGCCGGTCTTGATCCTGAATCTCGGTCCGCTCACGGCGAATCAGCAGGTCTTCCACGCCGAAAAAGACCAACTCCATCAACTTGATGACCGCAAAGAGCAGAAAAGCGAAGAACGAGGTGAAGATCCACAACTGGGTCACCGCCGTGACCTGCCCCAGTGCGCCGGACCGGGGAAGCCAATGCAAGCCAATCAGTCGTTCGCTAAAGCTCAGGATCAACACCAGGAAGGCCGCCACTACAGCGCCACGCGACAGCTTCCTGATGACGGGACTCGCCTTCTCCGTCGCCCGCCAAAGCGAGCGGAACCAGAAGCGCTGCGAGAGATACAGAAGAACGAAGATCGTTAGAACGATAAGAATCCGGATCATGTTCGGTTAAACGTAATGCTATCTAGATGACGCAGCATACCTGGAAGTATCAACTGGGAGTGTGGGGAAGGGGGCGGCGAAAAGCGCCCAAAAAGAGAGCGGCGCGCGCCGAAGAAGATGTGGGGTGAGGATGGCAACGCCGCGCGCCTTATTTAATTGAATCGATCTTACGGTCAGGCGAAAAACCTGTCAACAACAAAATGAAATAAATGATTTATTTTCAAACAGTTACACTGGTAACACGTTCATGAAAATCCTTGAAAAGCAAGTGCGTAGATCACACTCTGATGTGACTATTCCGGAATCGGGTCTATCGCCTTTGCGACCTTCACGGGCGCAAATCTCGCTTCGAACTCCGGATGTGCCATTACCCATTCCACCGCCAGCTTCGCTACGTCACGCTCTCCCGGATAGGAAAGTTCCTTCGCCGCATCCTCCAGCGGAATCCATAGTGCGCGCCGCACTTCTTTACGCATCTCTGGCGAGATGTTACCCAGCCTTCCGGATTTGTAGGCCGCGACATAGAAGCTCACGATCTTGAAGACCCGCTGATGATCGCCCCAGGAGCGGATGTAGTAGTACTTGATGTCCTTCAGCTTGGCGACTACCTCCGCGGTTACGCCCGTTTCTTCGTGTACCTCGCGAAGGGCCGTCTGTTCCGGCGTTTCGCCCTCATCCACCGCGCCCTTAGGCAAGGCCAATACCGATTCGCGGGGGGCTGGTTTGCTGGCCGGACTGCGGCGTCCTTGCGGCTCGATGGCCGCGATCCACCAGCGGTGCTTCATGCGCCGGACCACAACCCCTCCGGCTGAGAACTCGCGAATCATGCGTTTTTGCTAGTCGAAATGGTGATGTCAACACGGAGGTTCATCGACGGTCACCATCACTTCGAGTACCAAAGTGATGCCATCTAGAAACATTCACTGGATGTGCAGCATCACACATATTGTAATTGGCGTGTTCACCGGGCACGTGGGGGCTCGGCCAAATGAACAAGATCGGTAAAGTAACCCGCAGTATTCAGGCCTTCGCCAAGGAACTCAGTCGCCCTCGGCAGCAACAACCCAGCCTTGTCCCCTCAAAAACCCCCAAAATCGGAATTGCCCTGGGCGGTGGATTTGCCCGTGGACTCGCTCATATCGGCGTACTCAAGGTCTTCGAAGAGGAAGGCATTCCTATAGGCTTTGTTGCCGGCACCAGCGTGGGATCGGTGATCGGCGCCGCTTACTGCAGCGGCATCTCGGCCAAGGAACTCGAGGAAGTCGCGAGCCTGGTCCGTTTCAAGCATTTTGCCCGCTGGACGCTTTCGCGACTGGGCTTTGCCTCCAACGATCGCATGAGCGGATTCCTGCGCAAGGTCGTCAAGGCGCGCCGCTTTGAAGAATTGCAGATTCCCCTCGCCGTGACGGCGACGGACTTCGTCACCGGCGAACCCGCGGTGTTCAGTAAAGGCGAGCTGATCGACCCGGTCCGCGCCAGCTGCGCCTATCCGGGCATGTTTCTTCCGGTGAACATCGACGGCAAGCTGTACATCGACGGCATGCTCGGGCACACCGTTCCGACGGTACCGCTTCGCGATATGGGAGCCGACCGCGTAGTCGCGGTCTATCTGAGCGCGGGATGGGTGAACCTCAAAGGGCCACGCCACATCTTCGACGTCATCGGACAATGCTTCTCGATCGCGCAACAGAAGATGTGCGGACTCTGGGAGTCGTCGGCTGATGTGATTCTGACGCCAGATGTCCGCGGCTTCAGCTACGACGGCTTCGAGCGCGCGCCTGAATTGATCGCCGCCGGAGAAGCTGTGGCTCGCGCCGCGCTGCCACAGATCAAATCGTGGATCGCCCAGCCGGACCAGAAGGAAGATAAGAAGGTCAAAGTGCCGGCACAGGTGATCGCACCCGTCCACCCGTAGCTCTTTCAGCAGGAACCATGTGAGAACGGACGTCCTCGTCTGTTCGACGCGGCGCCTAACCGCCAACCCCTAACCCCTAACCATTGTCTTTTTCCACAAACGCTTTCAATCTTCCCAGCGCATCCGACCACTGTCTGCTGATGATCTCCAGGCATCGCTGAGCTTCATCGAGCGACTTCGTTTCCAGCGTCCACATTTGCTCGCGACCGGCTTTTTCAGCGGAGACGAGCCCTGCTTCTTCCAGCACGTGCAGATGCTTGGTGACCGCCTGTCGCGTGATCGGCAGTCCCTGGGCCAGTCGGGTAATCGAAAGTTGCTCGCCACCTGCAAGACGAGCCACCAGCGATAACCTCACATCATCACCCAACGCGGCGAAGATCGGTGCAGTGCGCCTGACGTGTACGTTAGCTGTTCTGCTCGGCATAATCATGGAGGTTCTTCATCTGGATTTCCCAGCCCTTGGTGTTGCCCTCGAACGCGCTTGCCCGGCGCGCGAGCGCGATGTGTTCGAAGCCTGATTCTGTAACCTTCACCCTCGTTCCGCCCGGCACCTCTTCGAGTTCGAAGACGACGGTGGTGAAAGGATCCTCTTCTTCCTCCGACTCCGCCGACTTGCCTCCCGGCGACCATTTCCAAGCGAAGTCGGTCTCCGGAGTGATTTCGGTGATCACCAGGAAGAACGCCTTGCCTTCATGTCCGGGATAAGTGGAGACGCCATTCACGCGATCTCCTACGCGAAACTCGGTCGCGCTCAATTTGGCACGGAACCATTGTGAGAACTGTGCGGGAGTCGTAAGCGCCTTCCACACCTTGGAGCGCGGCGCCTTGATCACGATCTCCTGACGAATGCGGTCCTGCTGAGCAACAGACATCATGCAACCTCCTGGTTGCCTATCTTAACTGGAACTCCGAAAGAAACGCAACCCATAAGTTGCATTATAGGCAGCCGTGCAAGTCTTAATCGTTTTATCTAGGAATCGGCCTCCATTGACTTAACTTTCCCCGCGGACTTAAATCCACCCCACTGACCGCGAGTGGGGACCCGCGGCCACTACCTACATTTCCAATAAACCAGCCCGCGGTGTGTCCGCGAAGGAGCTATCCATGAAGTCGCTTCGGCTCTTTCTATTTGTGATCGCCCTTGCCGCCACTCTTGCCTTGGCACAAAACCCACACGCCACCCTGCACCGGCACCTGCTGTCCGGATTCGCCGAGACCTCGCTCAGCCTGGCATCGCAAAGCTCTCAGAATCTTTCTCCGTTAACTCTGGCTCCGCTCGCTCCAACTTTCTCGCTCGTCAATCCCGTGAGCTATCCGAACTATTCACCGGCCAACACGGGTGGCTGTATCACCAGTTTCGGTTCGAACGTCAGGGTCAACAGCAACTGTCTCAATCTTTCCGACCCCGATCTACAAGGTCGCGCGCAGGCAAATGACTCTCCGCAGATCGCGGTTGATCCGAACAATCCTTCCCATCTGCTGGCTGCATTCAATGATTACCGTGACGGCGATGAGCGCTGCTTTGCCTCGTTCAGCCGCGATGCCGGCAAGACCTGGTCCGACAGTTCTTTGCCCATCAGTTTTACCCGGGGAACTTTCGTGGGCTTCTCGCGCGAGTATTGGGAAGCATCGGGTGATCCGTCCGTCGCCTGGGACACCCGTGGCAACGCCTACATCGCGTGCATGACTTTCCAGCGCGGTGGTCCGAGCTCTCCGAATCACGATCTCTCGAGTGCCCTTTACGTGTTCCGCTCCACGCAGAATGGTGGCGCTTCCTGGAATTTCCCCGCTCGACCGGTGGTGCAAGTTAATGACACAACCGGGGGCGGCGCCTCTATCGTCGACACACCATTCATGACCACAGACAACCGGTCGACCAGCGTGTTCCGCGATCGCGTTTACGTGGTTTGGACTCTATTCAGCAGCGACGGTACTGCGTATATCTATGAGGCGTATTCCAACGACTACGGCGAGACGTTCAGCGTGCCCGTTGTTGTCAGCAGCGATTCCACGCTGTGTCCCAACACCTATGGAATCCCGACCCCCTCGGGCCGCTGCAATGAAAATGAGTTCCCGCATGCGGTAGCGGGTCCCGATGGAACTCTCTATGTGGTCTGGAACAACTTCAACAACGGCGTCGTCTCGCCTGACAATCGCTACCAGGTGCTCTCCGCCCGTTCGACCGACGGCGGAGTAACCTTCTCCGCGCCGGTGCGAGTCTCGACCTACTATGATCTGCCGGACTGCTTCACCTACCAGGGACAGGATCCCGGACGTTCGTGTGTCCCCGAGAAGGGGAGCGCCACAAATTCGTTTTTCCGAGCCCTCAACTACCCTGTCCCTGCGGTCAGTCCCAGCAACAGCCTGGTCGTAACCTTCGGGTCGTATATCAACCTCTACTCAAACGAATCGAATGGATGCGTTCCGGGTGGCTTTTCTGGATCCGGGAATCCGCTTTACACCGGAGTCAAGACAGCCGGTGCCTGCAGCAACAAGATATTGCTCAGTATCTCCAACGATGGCGGCGCTACTTTTACCGGGGGTACCACCGATCCGCGCTCCCTTCCCACCGTGAATTCCACTCCGGCACAAGCCAACACCGACCAGTGGTTTCAGTGGGCAGGCTTTGGAACCAATACGCCGAACCTCGTCGTCTCCTACTACGATCGCCAATACGGAAGTGACGAAACCACCGGCAACATGGACATCACTCTCTCGGTCGCGTCCGCGGCACTGGTCCGCGTGCTTTCGCAACGTGTTACCACTACTTCCATGCCCGTGCCGACCGAGTTCAGCGGCACTTTTATGGGCGATTACTCGGGATTGGCGGTTGCCGGCTTGAATGCTCTCCCCATCTGGACCGACAACCGTCCGGTTGACCTGTTCCTCTGTCCGGGCACGGCTGCTCCGGGAACTCCGCCTCAGCTCTGCACGCAAACCAACGGGGGCATCGTAGCGAACGATCAGGACGTGTACACCACGCCTTTGAACTATGGATGGATGATCACTTATCCGTGACGAAGGTATTCCGGCGGGTCTTTTAGTTCGACCAGCCCGCCCGGGTTAATGGGGCCAATACCGCCGCTACGCCAGAGTCGGCGCCGGATCGATAGGAATGATATTGCGTTCTGCTGCGTGAGAAGGCTTGCGCAGCAGATACCAGGCAAGCGTCGCCTGCGGGATCACGAGCGCGATTCCGAACTCGCCGGCGAAGTACGCTGTGCGTCCCGTGTTCGCGGTGATTGCGTCGAAGAAGAGCTGGATCACGGCATTATGGGTCGCGTGAAGCACCACGCATGGCCAGATACTTCCTGATCTCATGCGCAGCCACGCCATGAGCACGGCTGAGGAGATCACCATGGCCGCGAAACACGCCACCTGGTAGAGCTTCGGTGTTCCTTCAACTCCATATCCGCCAAACACGATAGCTGGCAAATGCCAGGCGGCCCAGATCGCGCCGCTAAGCAGTGCTGCTCCACGGAACCCCAGGATGTTGTTCAACTCCGGAACCAGAAATCCGCGCCAGCCGATCTCTTCTCCTATCGCGGAGATCATGGATGGAATCAGAAGATAGACGGAGATGAAGAAGAAAGCGGTGACGATGATGTAGGTCGGCGAGTGTCCGGGCGCGAGATTCATCGCCAGCGGCGCGCGTTGGAGAAAACGTGGATTGGGAAAGCCGCCTAGACCGAACAGCCAGATGCTTCCGTATGCAACGAAAGAGTAGAGAATCGGCAACGCCCATCCAGCAGCGATCCACTGCACTTTACGCGGAGACCAGCCAATCACCTTCAGGGAGCGCCGCGTGATGACGCTTGCGACAAGTGCTGCCATGGCAGGGCACCACATGAAAACCAGCGACCCAATGCCTCCCAACTTGTGCCGTGAATTGAGAACCTGAATAACAGCTGTAAATAGCGCGACGAGAAGAACAAAGATCAGTACTCGCGCCTTGGAGCTACGGGACATCGCGGCCCTCCTGGGATTGTACCCACATCGAATGATGGTGATACGGAAAGAAGAGCGGAGCGGTTCCGTCGAACTTCTGTGAGATAGGGATGGTGGTCCCCCGGACGTAACTTGGAAGTTATGTTCAGGGGCAGCCATACCTCTATTTCGCCGATGCCACCGCTAATGTCCCCGCATTCGTCACCGCATGCGGCGAACCGCTGGCCTGCGTGAGCGCGCCGTTCGTGTTATTGAAAACGTAGAGCCCGTTCGTCGTTGTGCTGGTGGCGAAGACATGGCCGGCGGCGTCCCACTGAACGTTGTTAAAGGTCACGTTTGATGTCACCGGAGTGCCGATCGGTGACAGCGCGCCAGTGCTCGACAAGCTATACATTTGAACCCCGGCGTCGGTCGCGACGGCTACATAGCTTCCGCTGGGATCAACCTTCGCGTCATTAATCGCGTGAAATCCAGGGTTCGCAGCAGGTGCCGAAGGTGGGCCCAGGCTGCCATCCGAATGAATCTGATAGCTTACGAGCAAATCGGTTGCGCCTTGCTGTCCTTCGGGGAACATTACGGAAACTAGCACATCGCCTGTTGGAGATGCTGACGAAGGTCCAGGGCAAATGTCTGTACTTTCTGCGACTGCAGGCGGCTGAGCGTTGGACGCGACGGGCGTCAGAGTGCCATTCGTTCCGCGCGAGAAAGCAGGTACTTCGAAGGTCAGAAAGTAGCACCCATGCCCGTACGCGTATTTGTCGTCCTGGGAGAAGGTGAGTGCCGACCCGAAGTTGGAACTGATGCTCGAATTATCTGCCCAGGCGATTTTTCCATCGCTGCCGATTTGGAAATGCGCGAACGCTCCGTTGTCAGTTCCCTGAAAGTTAATTTCGCCGGCGTAGAGAGATGCTCCACTGCGGTCCAAACTCATCACGCCCACAGCCGAATCGCTCGGAGTGTCATTGTGCGCCACGCCATTGATTGTGGCCACCTGGCTCAACGCACCACCGCTTCCGATGGAATAAGAAACGATGTTCGTTCCATCCGTCGCCAGCAGAAAGTGATTGTTGGTTGCGAGCTCGCCGCTGGCACCATTCACTGCAGGAATCGCCGTTGCAGTCCCGTCGGCGTTTATCGCGAAACCACTGATGGTTCCGGTGATGACATTGTTGTTTCCGACGTAGGCGTAGCTCGCAATAGAGCTAGCACTGCTGCCGCTGCCATTTCCACCGCTGGAACCGGTATTCGAACCGCCGGTCGTTGTTGTGCCGGAGTTCGCGCTGGGATTTCCGCCCGTGTTGTTGTTGGAGGAAGAGCTTCGGCTGTTGCCGCCGCAGGAACTGAAGAGAAAGGAAAGGAAGAGCACTCCTAGGACAGTCAGATACTTCTTTAGGCCCAACATCACAGCACCTTTTCTTTATCGCAGGTGACTTGCTGCCGTCTATGATGCTGCCGCTCTTTCGGAAGGAACCTATGTTAACGAAAAAGGTAGTTATTTTTTTATAAATACCGCAAGGATGTGGCTTCAAGACACTCCTGCTGGCGAGAACTCGATTGTGGCGGACGTCAATCGCCCGTTCCTTCGAGCGGCCAATGTCGGGCCAAAAAGAAACCCATCGCCGAAACGATGGGTCATTCACTGCGGAACCGAATTAGCCCTGTTTCCCGAGAACTTTCTTCGCCTTCGCGACCACGTTCTCGACCGTGAATCCGAACTGCGTGTAAAGGTCCTTAAGCGGAGCCGAAGCGCCAAAGCCCGTGCGAGCGATGATCTCGCCCGACTCGCCCACGTACTCGCTCCAGCCAAGATTCGTGCCGGCCTCGATCACCACACGCGCCTTGATCTTCGGCGGAAGTACCGACTCGCGATACTCCTTCGATTGCCGCTCGAAAAGCTTCATCGAAGGCATGCTCACCACGCGGCTCTTGATGCCTTCCTTCGTCAGTTGTTCATGAGCGCCCACTGCGAACTGCAACTCCGAGCCGGTTCCGATCAGGATCACTTCCGGTTCCCCCTGCGAGTCGCCGACGACGTAAGCGCCTTTGGCAACACCAGCTGCGCTCGCGTACTTCGTGCGATCGAGCGTCGGCATTGCCTGTCGTGAAAGAATCAGCGCGACCGGTTCGTGCTTCAGGTTCATCGCGACGCGCCAGGCTTCGGAGACTTCATTCGCGTCACCCGGACGCATGTCGATCAACCGCGGCGTTGCGCGAATGGCCATCAAATGCTCGATCGGTTGGTGCGTTGGCCCGTCTTCGCCCAGCCCAATCGAGTCGTGCGTGTAGATGAACAGCGATGGTTGCTCCATCAGTGCCGCGAGGCGAAGCGTGTTCTTCATGTAGTCGTAGAACATGAGGAAGGTCGCGCCATAAGGACGCAGCTTCGAGAGCGTCATGCCATTCACG
>DASTGW010000082.1:0-4317 GCA_035718705.1 Terriglobales bacterium
TCATCACTGATCACACTCCCACCGTTTCAGCCACCTGTAGCTTCTTCAGCGACTCCCCATACGGTGCCTTCGCCACACCTCGCTCGGTGATAATCGCCGTTACATACTGATTTGGCGTGACGTCAAAAGCGGGGTTTTCGATCTTCACGCCGTTCGGCGTCATCTGCTTGCCGGCAATGTGTGTGACTTCGCGTGCGGAGCGCTGCTCGATGGGGATCTTGGTGCCGTCGGGTGTTTCCATGTCGACGGTGCTCCACGGCGCCGCGACGTAAAAAGGAATGCCGTGTTCTTTCGCCAGCACTGCCACGGTGTATGTGCCGATCTTATTGGCGACGTCGCCGTTGGCCGCAATGCGGTCCGCGCCAACGATTACCGCGCCGATCTTGCCTTGGCGCATGATCGCGCCCGCCATGTTGTCGGAGATCACGGTCGTCGGAATGTTGTCTTTCGTGAGTTCCCAGGCGGTGAGGCGTGAGCCTTGCAGGAACGGACGCGTCTCGTCGGCATAGACGTTAATCTTTTTGCCGGCTTCGACCGCGGCGCGAATCACGCCGAGCGCAGTGCCATAGCCACAAGTCGCCAGAGCTCCGGCGTTGCAGTGCGTTAGGACCCCACCAGAGGCGGGGAGCAAAGAAGCACCGTGTTTGCCCATCGCTTCATTTGCCGCGATGTCTTCCACGTACATGCGCTGCGCCTCGGTGACCATGGCCTGCTTGATCTGCGCGACAGGCAGTTCACTGACCGACTCGAATTTGTCCTGCATGCGCCGGATGGCCCAAAACAGATTCACAGCCGTCGGACGCGTCTCACCAATCACGTCACAGATTTGGTTGAAATTCCGTCGCAGTTCAGCAACGTGGTCGCCTTCCGCATCACGCACTCCAAGCGCCACGCCCATGGCGGCTGCCACGCCGATCGCCGGCGCGCCGCGGACGATCATGTCGCGGATCGCCGTGGCGACTTCTTCGTAATCCTTGCAGGTTACGTAAACTTCTTCGGTAGGAAGCTTGGTCTGGTCTAGAAAGCGGACGCCATCGTCCGTCCATTCGAGGGTCTTAATCACGGTTATCGGTTCTCATTCTTCAGTAAAGTCTGTCAGTCTGTCAGTCTATCAGTCGCCGAGGACTACGAGATTCCGCTGAGCTACTGCGACTTATGAACCGATAACCGACAACCGAAAACCGATGACCTGATTACTACTTGGTAATTTCTTCGCGGTTACCAAAGTCGTAACGCGAGATATCTTTCGCAACGCCTGAATTTGAATAAACATCCTTTAATATGAGGAGGTCTGGTTCGGCATTCGGCGGGCTAATCCATTTTTCCGGATTTTCCGATTGAATTCTGGGACGGAACTTCATACTATCTGCACCACTTCTGCAGCTTAGACGCGCAACTTGCACAAAAGATGTGGGTTAGAGTCTTCGGAGTGAGTAGCGGAAGTAAATCTATTTTGGGACCTGGGATGCGCAACGCAAGCCTCATCCGTATTTTGTTGGTCGTTACGCTGGCCGCCGTACTCTCACTGCCGGCCGGGGCTGCCACTGTCTCCAATCGCTATACAAAGTCACGGTCTCAGACAATTACCGAGACCTCACGCACCCGCAAGAAACTTTCCTCCTCACGTCATAGTCGCCCGGTCGCGCGCGTTGCCGGAAAGCGCAAAGGCAAGCGCGTTCGCGTCGCAAGACACAAACGCTACTGGGAACATTTCACCGGCAATTCATTCGCAGATAATCAAACCCAGAACGACGTCATCGCCGGAGAAGATCCGGTCGTCCGCCAGGCCGCCATTGATGCGCTTGGCAACATGAACGGAACCGTCGTTGCAGTTGATCCGAACTCGGGCCGCATCCTGGCGATGGTGAACCAGGACCTGGCTCTTTCGGAAGGCGCGACGCCATGCTCGACCATTAAGCTCTCGGTGGCTCTGGCCGCGCTGAGCGAAGGCATCATCACCAAGGAAACGAAGATCAACCTTGGTGGCAGCTACAAGATGGACCTGACCACGGCTCTCGCGCATTCGAATAACCAGTATTTCGAAGCGCTCGGGCGCCGCCTCGGCTTCGAGAAGGTCAGCTACTACGCACATCAGTACGGACTCGGCGAACTTGCTGGCTACAACATTCCGGGCGAACACCTGGGTGTGTATCCAACGGAAGAACTGGATGCGAAGCTTGGTGGCGTCGGCCGCATGTGCTCCTTCGGCGACAGCGTCAACATGACTCCGCTGCAACTCGCGGCCATGGTTTCCGCGATTTCCAACGGTGGAACGCTTTACTACCTGCAGCATCCCACCACTCCGGAAGAAGTAGCGAACTTCAAGCCGCGCGTGAAGCGCCATCTCGACATCGCGGGCGCGATCCCTGAAATGATCGACGGCATGGCCGGTGCGGTGCACTACGGTACCGCTCGCAGCGTGCGTTACAACTTCAGTGAAGAACAAATCCTGGGCAAGACGGGCACCTGCTCGAAAGACGGCGTTCGTTTTGGCTGGTTTGCTTCTTACGCCAACACGCAATATGGCAAGATCGCCGTGGTGGTGTTCCTGAAGGGCGGACGTCCAACGTTTGGTCCGAAGGCGGCTGAGCTTTCCGGCAAACTGTACCGTGAACTCTACGATCACGAGTTCTTTGCCGCGAAACCCGCTGTGGAGCGTACCTCCACCATGGGCGCCGCACAGTAAACCCTCTTAGTCACGAAGGCCTCCCTTTTGCGGGAGGCCTTTTGTTTTTCCAACTACTGCTGCCGGATCAGGAGTTTTCCTTCCGGATCCCGGAAGGTAAAGATCTCGTCGCCCCGGGTGATCTGGCGAGCAATCAATCCTTCTTTGCCGCGGAAACGGACCTTTGCTCCACGGATTTCGATCTTGTCGCCGTCCTTAAAATTCCATTTCACACTCCGCATCACGCGTGACGGTGCCAGATGAATTTCATAGTTCTTGTCGGGCGCTATCAGCATGAAATGCTGGCCCAGTTCGCCCTCTGATGCCGGGCAGGCAAACTCGTGGTTGTCAGAGACGGTGCCGGTGAGCACGACCTCATTGGCCGGGTTATACGCCATCACGTCCGAGGTGAAGCGCACTCCAAAGACCATGAGCAGAAGCGCCACCACAACCACAGCAGCGAGGGTTCCAAAGATGACACTGAACGGTTTCACGGCGGACCTCCAGAAGAGCAGTTCAGGGTGCGCAGGCGCAGGAGGGTGTTTCAGGTGTTGAACCGGAGAGCGAGTTAGCGGCCCGGAGAACACGAAACGACCTCCAGGGGCCCGATTTAACATCACTCTATTGCGCCTTTAAACCGAGCGCAGTGATGCTTGAACCCGTGCCCGGTGACATGTTCAAAAGCGCAAAGAGCCCAAGGATTTCCCATCTGTTACACTCGGGTGTCGTGTTGATTTCCTATTCCAATCCCGAAGTGGAGGGCAGTAGTGAGCCGCGTGCGAAACATCGGCGTCCGCCTGCTCTTTATCCTGTCCATTCTCGGACCGGGGTTCATCACCGCCAACGTCGATAACGACGCCGGCGGTATCTATACCTACGCCTCGGCCGGAGCACAATTCGGCTACTCACTCCTCTGGACCGTCATACCCATTGCTGTCGTTCTGACTTTTGCCCAAGAAATTGCTGCCCGCATGGGGGTAGTTACTGGCAAAGGCCTGGGCGAGTTGATTCGCGAGCAATACGGACTCCGAATCACGTTCCTGCTGATGTGCGCATTGGTGATCTGTAATTTAGGTGACGTAGTCTCTGAATTTGCGGGCGTTGCCAGTAGCATGCAGCTATTCGGCGTGAGCAAGTACATCTCCGTTCCCATCGCGCTGGCCGTCGTCTGGTCGCTCGTAGTCTTAGGCGATTATCGAAAGCTCGAGAAGATTTTCGTCTGTCTCTCATTTCTCTACATTGCCTACATCATCACTGCCGTCATCGCACGCCCCAATTGGTCCCTCGCAGTGCGTGAAAGCGTAACTCTGCCGAGCCACACCGAACTGGGAAATTCTGCCTATCTTTACCTGGCCGTCGGAATCATTGGCGCCACCATCGCCCCGTGGCAGCAGTTCTATTTGCAGGCCAGCGTGGTCGATAAAGGCTCCCGCACGGAAGACCTCAAGTACAGCCAGGCGGACGCCATCGTCGGTTCGGTGTTCTCCGTGATCGTCGCGGCGTTTATCGTGATCGCGTGTGCAGCGACCTTGTTCGTGCACGGCTTCCACGAAATTCACGATGCCGCCGATGCGGCACAGTCCCTTCGTCCGTTGGGCGGCGAGTACGCCTACATGCTCTTCTCGATTGGACTGTTGAACGCTTCGCTATTC
>DASTGW010000083.1:0-3096 GCA_035718705.1 Terriglobales bacterium
TCCACAGTTCGTCGCCAACCCTCATCTTCCAGCGTGTGATTCAAAAACCACTGTGTCATTTCGGCGATTTCGACGTCGGTGAGTCCGCTGTAGGCTTTGCCTACATTAAGCAGCGAATCGTCCGTGTCGGACGCTCGAATGGCGAAAGTATAGTCACTGAGCACGCTGGCGCGCTTGCCGTGTCCGAACTCGACGGCCGTAACAACGACATCGAGCGTGGCGAGTTCGCGCTTCAACTTGAGCCACGATTTTCCGCGGCGGCCCGGTGAGTAAGGCGAGTTGACATCCTTGATCATCAAGCCTTCATTGCCGCGCTCGAGCGCCTGCTCGAAGATTTGTGCGAGGCTTTCGGCGGAGTCGGAAGTAGCGATCGGAGCGCGAATCACCTGCGCTGAGGGTGCAGATTCTACGACAGGCTCGAAGGCAAGCTGTCCTTGTGGGCCGCCAGTGCGGCTTTTGGCACGGCCACCCGGAAACTGAACTGCCTTGGCGAAGATTGCGTCCAGCAATGCGCCGCGCTCGTGCAGAGGACGGTCGATGCAGAGTTCGTCGCTGGCATACAGGACGTCGAAGACGACGTAGGCGACGGGAACTTCCTTCATCATCGATTGCGTGACTTTCTTCCGACCGAGGCGCTTCTGGATTTCCGTGAATGGCAGCGCGCGACCAACGTCGGTTGCGTCTTCCGGACGATGCCAGGCCACGATTTCTCCGTCGAGAATGAGGTCGCCAGAGAAGTGCGCGAGTGCGTCGGGGAGCTCGGGAAAGGAGTCGGTGATTTCGTCGAGCGTGCGCGAATAAAGACGCACTTCACCGTCGCTGACGTGGGCTTGAGCGCGGATACCGTCGTACTTGTCTTCCACCTGTGCATGCTCGAAATAATCGAAAGCTTCTTCGGCGGTTTCAGCAGGACTGGCCAGCATGAAGCCGATGGGATGAAACATGCGCATGCGAGCTTCGCCGAGTTTGCGAGCGGAGGCGAGCCGGAGCGTCTCGCCGATGTCGCCGAGCAACATGTTGGCGCGCTGTACCTCTGTGAGCGAGTCGCCGTAGGTTTTGCCGATGGCTTCTTCGACGAGCGATTCGCGCAGTCCGATGCGAAGATCGCCGCTCATGATCTTGATGGCGTACTTGGCTTCGAGTGCCGTCATCTTGCCGAGCAGGAGACGGACGAAACTGGCCTTGGCGGCGGCGCCACGAGTTTCGGCGATGCGTCGGAATTCCCGCATGACGTCGACCACATTGACTGACCCGTGGGCGGGGGCGACGTCGAGCAGGAGATCGTGAGCGGCAGAGCCGAGGTCGCCATATTTGCGGTAAGCCTGGGCAACGATTTCGTCTGGCTTGCGTGAAAGTTCGCGCACGATGCTCCAGAGCATGGTGCCGCCGACTTGCAGAGTCGTTTCTTCGAAGGCGGGGAAGGCGCGTCCAGAAAGAAAGACTGCGGACACTGCCGCTTCCTCTACAGTGCGCGAACGAAAGTAGTCGGCAAGCAGACGGACCTTCTCTGTCTTCTTTGTTGTGGCAGCGATGGCTTCGGCTACTTGTGCGAGTCGGTGCATGTAAATCCTAAACATCATCGCAGAAAATTCAGACGATGTTGCGGCTGCCAATGGCACGTCGATCCGCAAACAACCAATTCGGGTTGCCAAACCTCTGACAGTGGAAGGACCTTTGCGCCAGATGATGGCGACGGTCAATCAAGGGGGAATGGAATGGCAACCAAGAAGTCCAGCGGCCGGAAGTCGAGCTCCAAGAAATCATCTTCGCGTAAATCGGCACGCTCCAGGGGAAGAAGAGCGGCTTCGAAGAAGTCGAGCAGCAGCCGCAGCAAGCGCTCGTCGTCATCGCGCGGCGGTGCAAAGAAGAAATCGAGCAGCCGCAAATACGGGAGCAAAGCTCAGAAGGAAGTAAAGACAGAGATGCATCACCTGAAGAAGGGTGAGCACAAGAACCGCAAGCAGGCGATCGCGATTGGGCTCTCGAAAGCGCGTCGGGCGGGCGGCAAAGTGCCGCGCAAGAAGAAGTAGGTCTCATAACCATCATGATTGAAGCCGTCATTTTTGATATCGATGGCACGCTGGTGGACTCGGTCGACCTCCACGCGCGTGCATGGCAAGAGGCGTTCCGCCGCTTCGGTCACGAGGTGCAGTTCGAAGAGGTGCGTTCGCAGATTGGGAAGGGATCAGACAAGCTGATCCCGCATTTTCTTTCGCCGGAAGAGAACAAGAAGATTGGCGAACAGCTCGATAAGTTTCGCGGAGAGTTGTGGAAGAGCAAGTACCTGCATCAAGTGAAGCCGTTTCCCAAAGTGCGCGAGCTGTTTCAGCGCATTCAGCAGGACGGCAAGCAAATTGTGCTGGCGTCGTCCGCCAAAGGTGACGAACTCCAGACGTACAAGCAGATCGCTAATATTGAGGATTTGATCCAGGAAGAGACGTCGTCAGATGACGTGGAGAGTTCGAAGCCGGATCCTGACATCATTCACGCCGCGTTGGGAAAGCTCGGGAACCCTGATCCGGAGCAGGTGATGATGGTTGGTGACACACCGTACGACGTGGAAGCCGCCCGTAAAGCAGGTGTTCGAACTATCGGCGTGCTTTGCGGCGGATTTCCAGAGACAGACTTGCGAAAGGCGGGGGCAGTGGCTATCTACAACGGTCCAGCTGAGCTGCTGACGATGTACGAAGTGTCACCGCTGGGAGATCTGGAAACAAAAGCAGCTTAAGTGATTGCTACAGTATTTCCAGGTATTCGTCGATCCACTTGCGGACGGCTTCCCGGCCGGGTTGTTCGATTTCGAAGCGGATGCCGGCGCTTGACTCCGCGGGTTTCAACCAGCAGACCGAACCTCTTACCTTTACGCCGCTTTGGCCGGGGAGATCGAACGCGACCTGGATCTCATCACCGATAGTGAGGCTGCCGTTGTAGCGGATCGACATTCCGCCGCCGCTAACTTCGTTCGTGCTGCCGGTAATGTGCCGCATGCCAACCACGCCGTCCAGTTTCACCACGATCGGGATGCGCACGTAGCGGCGAAACTCATTGATGATCAACAGATGCGTGGCGCGAACGGCCTTCAGTACACTCTGGCGG